>NZ_JBSGYY010000003.1:126533-386100 GCF_053610705.1 Streptomyces sp. NPDC054872
AGATACTCGGCCTCTGGGGTGGGGCTCGGTCCGCGGTTGCACATCAGGCCGCGCCGCCCCGCGTCGGGCGCGGCCCGCGCGGCGCCGCGCGCGACGTCCACGAAGAAGGGGTTGCCCATGTCGAGCACGAGCAGCGCCATGATGCGGCTCTGGCCCGCCCGCAGCTGCCGCGCGGACTCGCTGCGGACGTAGCCGAGCCGGTCGATCACGGACTGCACCCGGTGGCGTGTCTCTTCGGAGACGACGTCCGGACGGTTGATCACGTTCGACACGGTGCCCACCGACACGCCGGCGTGCTTCGCCACGTCTTTGATGCCGACCATGCGTCCCCTTGTTCCGTTGCGTGTGCGGGCATTGTGCACCGCCGCGTGCGATCCCCTCAGAATTTGTACTGGTCGATGTTCTTCTTGTCGAAAACGGTCGGTTCGCCGAGATCGACGACTCCCTTGTCACCGATGGTGAAGCTGCCGAGGTCTCCGGCCTCGAACTTCTCGCCCTTCTTGCCGGTGATCCGGCCGGACTTCAGGGCCACGGCGGTGTGCGCGGCGAGCGCGCCGAGCTTGGCCGGGTCCCACAGCTCGAAGCCCTCGACGGTGCCGTTCTTCACGTACTGGCGCATGTCGTTGGGCGTGCCGAGGCCGGTGAGCTTCACCTTGCCCTTGTACTTCGACCCCGAGAGGTACTGGGCGGCCGCCTTGATGCCGACGGTGGTCGGCGAGATGATGCCGGCCAGCTTCGGGTGCTCCTGGAGCAGGCCCTGGGTCTGCTGGAAGGACTGCTGGGCGTCGTCGTTGCCGTAGGCGGTCTTGACCAGCTTCATGTTCTTGTACTTGGGCTTCTTCAGCTCGTCCTTCATGTAGCGGATCCAGGTGTTCTGGTTCGTCGCGGTCTGGGCGGCGGAGAGGATCGCGATGTCGCCCTTGTAGCCGAGCTGCTTGCCGAGCAGTTCCACCTGGGTGCGGCCGAGCGCCTCGGCGCTGGACTGCGAGACGAAGACGTCACGGCACCCCGGGTTGGTGTCCGAGTCGTACGTGACGACCTTGATGTCGTTCTTCATGGCCTGCTTGAGGGCGGTGCACAGGGCGCCGGGGTCCTGCGCGGAGACGGCCATGGCGTCGACCTGCTGCTGGGTGAGCGTGTTGACGTAGCTGACCTGCCCGCTGGTGTCGGTGGCGCTGTTGGGGCCTGTCTCCTTGTACGACGACCCGAGGTCCTTGAGCGCCTTCTCGCCGCCCTTGTCGGCGACGGTGAAGTACGGGTTGTTGACCTGCTTGGGCAGGAAGGCGACCGTGAGGCCCTTCTTGGTCGGCGCGTTCGGGTCGGCCTTGGCGTTCGATGCCTTGGCCGCGTCGTCGTCCTTCGAGGACTCCTTGGTGGTGCCTCCGCAGGCGGTGGCGGTGAGGGCGAGCGAGGTGACGGCCGCCAGGGTCACACAGGCACGGGTGAGGGCGGAGCGGCGGACGGAACGGCGGGAAGATCGGCGGGGAGAGAGCATCGTTGGTCCCTTTCGGACGTGCGGACGGTACGAGAGGTCAGCGGGCGGGAGCGGCCGCGGCGCGGCGGCCCGCTCTGGCGACGGCGATCTGGCGGGCCACGCGCGGCCCGAGCACGGACACCACGAGCAGCACGCCGGTGACGACGATCTGCGACTGGGCGGAGACGTTCAGCAGGCTCATCGCGTTCTGCAGCGCGCCGAGCAGGAAGACTCCGGCGATGGCCCCGCCGAGTGTTCCCTTGCCGCCGTCGAAGTCGATGCCGCCGAGCAGGACGGCGGCGACGACGGACAGTTCGAGGCCGGTGGCGTTGTCGTAGCGGGCGCTCGCGTAGTGCAGCGCCCAGAAGATTCCCGTGAGCGAGGCCATGAGGCCCGTGGCGACGAACAGCCACAGCTTGTGCCGCTTGACGCGGACACCGGCGAAGCGCGCCGCCTCCTCGTTGGCGCCGATGGCGAAGAGCGAGCGCCCGAAGGGCGTGGCGTGCAGGACGACGACGGCGATCGCGAGCAGCGCGAGGAAGGGCAGGAACGCGTACGGCAGGAAGGTGTCGCCGATGCGTCCGGCCGCGAAGTCCAGGTACTGCGAGGGGAAGTCGGTCACCGCGTCGGAGCCGAGGACGATCTGCGCGATGCCGCGATAGGCGGCCATGGTGCCGATCGTCACGGCGAGCGAGGGCAGGCCGAGGCGGGTCACCAGAAGGCCGTTGACCAGGCCGCAGAGGACTCCGATGAGGAGCACCACCGGAATGATCGTCTCGATGGCCATACCGGCGTTCCACAGCGCGCCCATCACGGCTCCGGAGAGCCCCGCCGTCGAGGCCACCGACAGATCGATCTCTCCGGAGACGACGAGAAGCGTCATCGGCAGGGCGATCAGCGCGATGGGCAGCGTGTTGCCGATGAGGAACGACAGGTTGAGGGCGTTCCCGAAACCGTCGACGAAGGAGAACGACATCAGGAGCAGAACGACAAGGAGAGCGCCGACAACGGTGTCCCAGCGGACGGCACGCATGACGTTGAGCCGGTTGGAGTCAGCCATGGCGGGCGTTCCTCTTCTTCAGGGCCTTGGCGACGCGCAGGGCGACGATCCGGTCGACGGCGATGGCCAGGACGAGCAGCACGCCGTTGATGGCGAGCACCCACACGGAGCTGACGCCGAGCGCGGGGAGCACGCTGTTGATGGACGTCAGGAGCAGGGCGCCGAGCGCGGCTCCGTAGACGCTGCCCGAGCCGCCGGTGAAGACGACGCCGCCGACCACGACGGCGCTGACGACGGTGAGTTCGTAGCCGGTGCCGGTGGCGGAGTCGACGTTGCCGAAGCGGGCCAGGTAGAGCGCGCCCGCGAGCCCGGCGAGCGCTCCGCACGCGGTGTAGGCGGCGAGGATGCGTGTGCGCACCGGGATGCCGGCGAGGCGGGCGGCCTCGGGGTTGGAGCCGAGGGCGTAGAGCTCACGGCCGCCGCCGAAGTGCCGCAGGTAGTACGCGACCACGACCAGGACGGCGAGCGCGATAAGACCCAGGTAGGGCACCGCCGAGATCCCGCCGGAGCCGAAGTCGACGAAGCCGTCCGGCAGGTCGGACGCGGTGATCTGCCGGGAGCCGACCCAGATGGAGTCGATGCCCCGGATGATGTAGAGGGTGCCGAGCGTGACGACGAGCGCGGGCACCTGGCCGAGGCTGACGAGCGCCCCGTTGAGCAGCCCGCAGCCGACGCCGAGCACGACCGCGAGCAGGATCGCGACCGTGGAGTTGCCGCCGCCCTGGAGGTAGTTGCCCGCGGCGAAGGCACTGATCCCGAGTGTCGAACCGACCGACAGGTCGACGTTGCGGGTGATCACGACGAGGGCCTGGCCGGTGGCGACCAGGACGAGGATGGTCGCGTTCAGGAGCAGGTCCTTGATGCCCTGCTCGGAGAGGAACTCGCTGTTGCCGGCCTGGGTGATGCCGATCATCACCAGGAAGACGAGCAGGATGGCGAGTTCGCGCATCTTGAAGACGCGGTCCACCAGGCGTGTGCCCGCGGCCTTCTCGGGGTCCACGGCGGGTGCCTGGCTCTGGGTGGTCACGCTCATGCCGTCCTCCCGGTGGCGGCCGCCATCACGGACTCCTCGGTCGCCCGCGCGCGCGGGATCTCGGCGGTGAGCCGGCCTTCGTGCATGACGAGGACCCGGTCGGCCATGCCGAGGATCTCCGGCAGATCGGAGGAGATCATCAGGACGGCGACCCCGTCGGCGGCGAGTTCGGACAGCAGGCGGTGCACTTCGGCCTTGGTGCCGACGTCGATGCCGCGGGTCGGTTCGTCCACGATCAGGACCTGGGGCCGGGTCGCCAGCCACTTGGCGAGGACGACCTTCTGCTGGTTGCCGCCGGACAGGGTGCCGACGGCGTCGGCGATGCGCGCGTACTTCACCTGAAGCCGCACCGCCCAGTCCAGCGAGCGGCTGCGCTCGGCGCCGCGGTCCATGAGGCCCGCGCGCACCGTCGTACGCAGCCCGGTGAGCCCGATGTTGCGCTCGATGGACATGTCCATCACCAGGCCCTGGGCGCGCCGGTCCTCGGGGACGAGCGCGAGCCCGGCCGCCATGGCGGTGCTGGGGGCTCCGTTGATCAGCTCCTTCCCCTGCACCTCGACCGTGCCGGCGTCCCACCGGTCGACGCCGAACACGGCCCGCGCGACCTCGCTGCGTCCGGCGCCGACGAGGCCCGCGAGCCCGACGATCTCGCCGCGCCGCACGTCGAACGAGACGTCGGTGAAGACGCCCTCGCGGGTCAGGCGGCGGACGCTGAGCGCGACGTCGCCGACCTTGGTGTCCTGTTTCGGGTAGAGCTCGTCGAGGTCGCGCCCCACCATCCGGCGTACGAGGTCGTCCTCGGTGAGGCCTTCGAGCGGCTCGCTCGCGATCAGACCGCCGTCGCGCAGCGTGGTGACGCGCTGGCACAGCTCGAAGATCTCCTCCAGGCGGTGCGAGATGAAGAGCACCGCGGCGCCCTGTTCGCGCAGGGTACGGACGACGCCGAAGAGGCGGGCGACCTCGCTGCCGGTGAGCGCGGCGGTCGGCTCGTCCATGATCAGGACGCGGGCGTCGAAGGAGAGCGCCTTGGCGATCTCGACGATCTGCTGGTCGGCGATGGACAGGCCGCGCGCGGGCTGTTCGGGGTCGAGGTCCACGGCCAGGCGCTTGAAGAGCGCGTCGGCCGAGGCGTGCACGGCCTTGTGATCGACGCGGCCCAGCGAGCGGCGCGGCTGGCGCCCCATGAAGATGTTCTCCGCGACGGAGAGGTCGGGGAAGAGCGTCGGCTCCTGGTAGATGACGGCGACGCCGGCGTCCCTGGCGTCTCCCGGGCCGTGGAAGACGACCGGGGACCCGTCGAGCGACAGCTCTCCCGCGTCCGGCCGGTGGACCCCGGCGAGGGTCTTGATGAGGGTGGATTTCCCTGCGCCGTTCTCGCCCGCGAGGGCGTGCGCCTCACCGGCGTACAGCTCCAGGGAGACGTCGTGAAGGGCACGCACGGCCCCGAAGGACTTGCTGAGGCCCTGCACGGCAAGGACGGGGGGCTCTCTCATAGGTAGCACCGATCGGTCACGAAGGGCATGCGGCTTCTGGCATGGAGGCTCAGGCGTCGGGCGTCATCGGGAGTAACCCACCGGACACCTGGCGTGAAAGGTTTCAATCAATTTTCGAGGAAGCTAAACCCGCGCCAACTACGGCGTCAATGGGCAGGACTTGAAAATCCTGTCGAGACTTGGCGTACCAAGGGGCCAGCAGCCGTGGGCTCTTGACAGCAGGCGATGGGCTCCCTAGCTTCGCCTCTCGTGAAACGATTCATCGTCGAGTCGTTACGGAGTCAAGTTGTGATCAGCAGAAGACGACTGCTCAGCACCACCGCCACGGCCGCCCTGGGAACGGCGATGGCCGCCGGGCCCGTTCCGACGGCCCATGCCGCCCCCTCCCCGGGAGGCCGGGCCCTGCGCGTGACCAGACCGACCGTGGAGTACGTGAGACACCCCCTCGGTCTCGACGTACCGCGTCCGAGGCTGAGTTGGCCCTTGACGTCATCCAAGGAGGGCCAGGCGCAGAGCGCCTACCAGGTGCGCGTGGCCACCGCCGCGAACCGCCTGGCCGAACCCGACGTATGGGACAGCGGCAAGGTCACGTCCGGTGACTCCGTCCTGGTCCCCTACGCGGGCCCCGACCTCGCGTCCCGTACGCGCTACTACTGGTCGGTCCGCGTCTGGGACACCGAGGGCAGGGCCTCCGGGTGGAGCGAGGCCTCCTGGTGGGAGACCGGGCTCGTGGCGGCGAAGGACTGGACGGCGCGGTGGATCGGCGCGCCCGCCTCCCTCGTCGGTGCGCCCGCCCTGGACGACGCCTCCTGGATCTGGTTCCCCGAGGGCGACCCCGCGACCAGCGCTCCGGCCGCCACCCGCTGGTTCCGCGGCCGCGTCGATGTCCCCGAAGGAGTGACCCGCGCGCGGCTGGTCATGACGGCCGACGACGGCTACACCGCGTACGTGAACGGCACGCGCGTGGCGCACACCGAAGCGGACAGTGCCGCCGACAACTGGCGCCGCCCCGCGGTCGTCGACGTGACCGGCCAACTCCGCGCGGGCGCCGCGGCCATCGCCGTGTCCGCCACGAATGCCACCACCGGGCCCGCCGGTCTCCTCGGTGTGCTGGAGCTGACGACCGCCGACGGCGTACGCACCCTCACCACCGACGGCACGTGGAAGACCACCGACAAGGAGTCCTCGGGCGACTGGCAGTCGGCGGACTACGACGACGGCTCCTGGGCCGCTTCGAAGGTCCTCGCCCGCTGGGGTTCGGGCCCCTGGGGCAAGGTCGCCCCCGAGCACACGCCCGCCGCCCAGCTGCGCCACGAGTTCCGCCTGCGGCCGGGCAAGAAGGTCGCCAGGGCCCGGCTGTACTCCACGGCCCTCGGCCTCTACGACGCCTGGCTGAACGGCGAGCGGGTCGGCGACGACCGCCTGGCGCCCGGCTGGACCGACTACGACAAGCGGGTCCAGTACCAGACGTACGACGTCACCAAGCAGCTCAAGTCCGGAGCCAACGCGCTCGGCGTGACGGTCGCGGTCGGCTGGTACGCGGGCAACGTCGGCATGTTCGGCCCGCACCAGTACGGCGAACGTCCGGCCCTGCTGGTCCAGTTGGAGGTCACGTACACCGACGGCTCCACCGACCGTGTGCTGTCCGGCACCGACTGGCGCGCCGCCACGGGCCCGGTCACCGCGGCGGACCTCCTGTCGGGCGAGGACTACGACGCCCGCCTGGAGACGGCGGGCTGGACGCGTGCCGGTTTCGACGACTCGAAGTGGGTCGCCGCTGACGCCGTCGACAAGGTCGAGGCCGCCGTCGTGGCCCAGATCGACGGGCACACGCGCGTGGAGAGCGAGATCTCCGCCCGGAAGGTGAGCGAGCCGAAGCCCGGTGTCTTCGTCTTCGACCTCGGTCAGAACATGGTCGGCGCGGTCCGGCTGACGGTCTCCGGGAAGGCCGGCGCGAAGGTCCGGCTGCGTCACGCGGAGGTCCTCGACCCCGACGGCACGATCTACACCGCCAATCTGCGGTCCGCGCGCGCCACCGACACGTACACGCTCAAGGGCGGCGGCAAGGAGACGTTCGAGCCGCGGTTCACCTTCCACGGCTTCCGCTACGTCGAGGTGACGGGCTACCCGGGCACACCACCGCTCGACGCGGTGAAGGGCCGCGTGATCCACACGTCGGCGCCCTTCACGATGGACTTCGAGACGAACGTCCCCATGCTCAACCAGCTGCACAGCAACATCACCTGGGGGCAGCGCGGCAACTTCCTCTCCGTCCCCACCGACACCCCCGCGCGCGACGAACGGCTCGGCTGGACCGGCGACATCAACGTCTTCGCGCCGACGGCCGCCTACACGATGGAATCGGCGCGCTTTCTCACGAAGTGGCTCGACGACCTGCGTGACGGGCAGCCCGAGGACGGCGCGTTCCCCGATGTGGCCCCGTTCGTCGGCACCGTCGGCAAGGGCGTGGCCGGCTGGGGCGACGCCGGAGTGACCGTGCCCTGGGCGCTGTACCAGGCCTACGGGGACAAGCGCGTCCTGGAGCAGTCCTGGTCCTCGATGCTGAAGTGGCTCGACTACCTGGAGAAGCACAGCTCCGGATATCTGCGTCCCGCCGAGGGCTACGGAGACTGGCTGAACATCCAGGACGAGACCCCCAAGGATGTCGTAGGCACCGCCTACTTCGCCCACAGCGCCGACCTCGTGGCGCGGGTGGCCGAGGCGCTGGGCAAGGACCCCGCCCCGTACAAGAAGCTCTTCGGGAGCGTCCGTGACGCCTTCCGTGCGGCGTACGTGACCGGCGGCGGGCGGGTGAAGGGCGACACGCAGACCGCCTACGTCCTCGCCCTGTCCATGGACCTGCTCACCGACGGCGACCGCGCACCGGCGGCCGCCCGCCTGGTGGAGCTCATCAAGTCCAAGGACTGGCACCTGTCGACGGGCTTCCTCGGCACTCCGCGGCTGCTCCCCGTCCTGACGGCCACCGGCCACACGGACGTCGCCTACCGCCTCCTCGTCCAGAAGTCCTTCCCCAGCTGGGGCTACCAGATCGACAAGGGCGCCACGACGATGTGGGAGCGCTGGGACTCCATCAAGCCGGACGGAAGCTTCCAGGACGCCGGCATGAACTCCTTCAACCACTACGCCTACGGCTCGGTGGGCGAGTGGATGTACGCCAACATCGCGGGCATCGCACCGGCCGACCCGGGCTTCCGCACGATCCTCGTCCGTCCGCGGCCCGGCGGCGGCGTGACCGAGGCCCGGAGCAGCTTCGACGCCCTCTACGGCCCGGTCAGCACCCACTGGAAGACGGACGACGAAGGGTTCCGTCTCACCCTCACCCTGCCCGCCAACACCACGGCGGAGGTGTGGATCCCCGCCGACAAGCGCACTCAGGTGACGCATGGGGCGGCGGAGTTCCTGCGGATGGAGGACGGCTGCGCCGTCTTCGCCGCCGCCTCCGGCACGCACCGATTCTCCAACTGACCCACCTCGACCGCTCTTTCGGAAGGCTGCGCGATGACCGCCGGAACCAGCAAGGACGCCGTGAAAGCGGCACTCACCACCCAGGCCCTGGAGACCCCGTCCTGGGCGTACGGCAACTCCGGTACGCGCTTCAAGGTCTTCGCGCAGCCAGGCGTCCCCCGCACGACCCGGGAGAAGCTGGACGACGCCGCCCGCGTGCACGCCCACACGGGCGTGGCGCCCAGGGTCGCCCTGCACATCCCCTGGGACAAGGTCGACGACTACGCGGCGCTCGCGGAGTACGCCACCGAACGCGGCGTGACGCTCGGCGCGATCAACGCCAACGTCTTCCAGGACGACGACTACAAGCTCGGCTCGGTCACCAACCCGGACCCGACGGTCCGGCGCAAGGCGCTCGACCACCTCCTGGAGTGCGTCGACATCATGGACGCGACGGGCTCACGCGACCTGAAGCTGTGGTTCTCCGACGGCACCAACTACCCGGGCCAGGACGACCTCCGCAGCCGCCAGGACCGGCTCGCGGAGGCGCTGCGGACCACCTATGACCGCCTAGGCGACGACCAGCGCATGCTCATCGAGTACAAGCTCTTCGAGCCCGCCTTCTACGCGACGGACATCCCGGACTGGGGCACTGCCTACGCGCACTGCCTCAAGCTCGGCCCGAAGGCGCAGGTGGTCGTCGACACCGGCCACCACGCGCCCGGCACCAACATCGAGTTCATCGTCGCGACCCTGCTGCGCGAGGGCCGCCTGGGCGGCTTCGACTTCAACTCGCGCTTCTACGCGGACGACGACCTGATGGCGGGCGCCGCGGACCCCTTCCAACTCTTCCGGATCATGTACGAGGTCGTCCGGGGCGGCGGCCTCGACTCGGACATCGCGTTCATGCTCGACCAGTGCCACAACATCGAGGCGAAGATCCCCGCGATCATCCGCTCGGTGATGAACGTGCAGGAGGCCACGGCGAAAGCCCTCCTCGTCGACGCGGACACGCTGGCCGAGGCGCAGCGGACCGGCGACGTGCTCGCCGCCAACGCGGCCTTGATGGACGCGTACAACACGGACGTCCGCCCCCTACTGGCAGAAGTCAGGGAGGAGTCGGGGCTCGACCCTGATCCCATGAGGGCCTATCGGGAGTCAGGCTGGCAGGAGCAGATCGTCAAGGACCGCGTGGGCGGCGAGCAGGCCGGATGGGGGGCATGAGCGACATGACACAGCACGCACGGATCACGGAACTCCTCGACCGCGCCCACCGCTTGGGCGCCGACCCGCGCAACACCAATTACGCCGGCGGCAACGCGTCGGCGAAGGGCACGGCCCCCGACCCGGTCACAGGCGCGGACACCGACCTGATGTGGGTCAAGGGCTCCGGCGGCGACCTCGGCACCCTCACCGAGGAAGGCCTGGCGGTCCTGCGCCTCGACCGCCTCCACGCACTGAAGGAGGTGTACGCGGGACCGGACCATGAGGACGAGATGGTCGGCGCCTTCGACTACTGCCTGCACGGCAAGGGCGGCGCCGCGCCCTCCATCGACACCGCGATGCACGCATTGGTGGACGCACCCCACGTGGACCATCTGCACCCGGACTCGGGCATCTCCCTGGCCTGCGCGGCGGACGGAGAGAAGCTGACGGCAGAGTGCTTCGGCCCCACGGTGGCCTGGGTGCCCTGGCGGCGCCCCGGATTCCAGCTCGGCCTGGACATCGCGGCGGTGCAGGCGGCCAACCCCGACGCGATCGGCTGCATCCTCGGCGGGCACGGCATCACGGCCTGGGGGGCCACGGCGGACGAGTGCGAGCGCAACTCACTGCACATCATCCGCACGGCGGAGGCGTTTCTCGCCGACCGTGGCAAACCAACCCCGTTCGGCCCGGCCCTGGAGGGGTACGGCCCGCTCCCCACCGACGCACGCCTCGACCGTGCGGCCGAACTGGCCCCGCACATCCGCTCGCTGGCCTCGCAGGACCGCCCCCAGGTCGGCCACTTCACCGGCACGGACGCCGTCCTGGACTTCCTGGCCGCCACAGAGCACCCGCGTCTGGCGGCCCTGGGCACCTCCTGCCCCGACCACTTCCTCCGCACGAAGATCAGGCCGCTGGTCCTCGACCTGCCGCCGACCGCCCCGCTCCAGGAGGCCGTCGCCCGCCTCAAGGAGCTGCACGCCGCCTATCGGGAGGAGTACGCGGCCTACTACACCCGCCACGCCGATCCGGCCTCTCCCGCCATGCGCGGCGCCGACCCGGCCATCGTCCTCGTCCCGGGCGTGGGCATGTTCTCCTTCGGCAAGGACAAGCAGACGGCCCGTGTGGCAGGCGAGTTCTATGTGAACGCCATCAACGTCATGCGAGGCGCCGAGGCGGTCTCCACGTACGCCCCGATCGATGAGTCGGAGAAGTTCCGCATCGAGTACTGGCCGCTGGAGGAGGCCAAGCTGCAACGCCTCCCGAAGCCCAAGCCCCTGGCGACCCGCGTCGCCCTCGTGACCGGGGCGGGCAGCGGCATCGGCAAGGCGATCGCGCACCGCCTGGTGGCGGAGGGCGCCTGCGTCGCGGTGGCGGACCTCGACGCGGAGAACGCGGCTGCCGTGGCGGACGAGCTGGGTGGCCCGGACAAGGCTGTGGCCATCCCCATGGACGTCACGTCCGAGGAGCAGATCACGGCCGCCTTCAAGTCAGCGACCCTGGCCTTCGGAGGAGTCGACCTGGTCGTGAACAACGCGGGCATCTCCATCTCCAAGCCCCTGCTCGACACCACGGCCCGGGACTGGGACGTCCAGCACGACATCATGGCCCGCGGATCCTTCCTCGTCTCCCGTGAGGCGGCCCGCGTCATGCGGGACCAGGGATTGGGCGGCGACATCATCTACATCACGTCCAAGAACGCGGTGTTCGCGGGCCCGAACAACATCGCGTACTCCGCCACCAAAGCGGACCAGGCCCATCAAGTCCGTCTCCTGGCAGCCGAGTTGGGTGAGCACGGCATCCGTGTGAACGGCATCAACCCAGACGGCGTGGTCCGCGGCTCGGGAATCTTCGCGGGCGGCTGGGGCGCGCAGCGCGCGGCGACGTACGGAATCGAGGAGGAGAACCTGGGCGCGTTCTACGCCCAGCGCACCCTCCTCAAGCGCGAGGTGCTCCCCGAGCACGTGGCCAACGCGGTCTTTGCCCTGACGGCAGGCGACCTGACCCACACGACGGGCCTGCACATACCGGTGGACGCGGGCGTCGCGGCGGCGTTCCTCAGGTAGCCCGCCGCCCCCTCCGGCCGGCGCCACGGCCGGAGGGGGCGCGTACCACCGGAACGCCGGCACGTCACCGCCCGTGAGAGCACCACGCGGCCACCGAACACCCGGACCCGACCCTCAACCCTGCGAGCCACCATGTCCCACTCCCGCCCGCGTCCCCGCTCCCACTCACCCCACCCCTTCGCCGCCGTCGACCTCGGTGCCTCCAGCGGACGCGTCATGGTGGCCGAGGCGGGCCCCGACACCCTCACCCTCCAGGAGGCACACCGCTTCCCCAACCGCCCGGTCCGTACCGGCGCCACCCTGCACTGGGACATCCTGTCCCTGTACGCAGGGATCCTCGACGGTCTGCGCGCCGCGGGATCCGCCGCCCCCCTCACGTCCGTCGGCATCGACAGCTGGGCGGTCGACTACGGCCTTCTCGACGCGGACCGCACCCTCCTGGGCAACCCGGTGCACTACCGCGACACCCGCACCGAGGGCATCGCGGCCCAAGCGTGGACGACCGTCCCACCCACCGAGCTCTACGCCACCACAGGCATCCAGTACGCACCCTTCAACACCCTGTACCAACTGATCGCCGCCCGGGGCACGGCTCAACTGGCAACGGCCGAGCACCTGTTGCTTATCCCGGATCTGCTGACGTACTGGCTGACGGGCGAGCTCGGCACCGAGCTGACCAACGCCTCCACCACACAGCTCATGGACCCCGGCACAGGCACCTGGTCCCACGAGGTGGCGACGCGCCTCGGCATCGACCTGGCGTTGTTCCCTCCCTTGCGGCGCCCGGGCTCCCCCGCAGGGCACCTGCTTCCCCAGGTTCTCCAGGACGCCGGCCTCACCTCGCCCACCCCGGTGACGACCGTCGCCTCGCACGACACCGCGTCAGCCGTCGCCGCCGTTCCCGCGACGTCCGACAACTTCGCCTACATCTGCACCGGCACCTGGTCCCTCGCAGGGCTGGAGCTGACCGCGCCCATCCGCACGGAGGAGAGCCGCGAGGCCAACTTCACCAACGAGCTCGGCATAGACGGCACCGTCCGCTACCTGCGCAACATCATGGGCCTGTGGCTGCTCCAGGAGTGCCTGCGCACCTGGAACACAGGGGCGGGCGCCTCCGGTCTGGAAGCGCTGCTGCTCGAAGCCGCCGCCGTTCCCGCCCTGCGTTGCCTCGTCGGCGCGGCGGATCCCGCCTTCCTGACTCCCGGCAACATGCCGCACCGCATCGCCGACGCCTGCCGGGCCACCGGACAGCCCGCTCCCGCGACCCCCGCCGAGACGACCCGCTGCATCCTCGACTCCCTGGCCCTGGCCCACCGCCGGGCCATCGAGGACGCCCAGCGCCTCGCGGACCGCTCCGTGGATGTGGTTCACATAGTCGGCGGCGGCGCGCGCAACGCTCTGCTGTGCCAACTGACCGCGGATGCCTGCGGGCTGCCCGTCATCGCCGGCCCGGCGGAGGCGGCGGCGCTGGGCAACGTACTCGTCCAGGCCAGATCGCACGGCCTGGTGGGCGACGACCGCCACGAGATGCGCGCCCTGCTGTCCCGTACCCAGCACCTGACGCGCTACGAACCGACCAGCGATCCGTCGAGCCGTGCGGCATGGGAGGCGGCGTCGCAACGCGTCCCGGCGTCATGACTCCCGCAAAGCCCGCGCAGCGCTTACGCTGCATCCATCCGATGATCGACTAGGAGGAACCCGCGATGCGTGTCGCTCTGTTCCTGACCTGTGTCAACGACACGCTCTATCCGGACACAGGCCGAGCGGTGGTGAAACTGCTGACCAGGCTGGGAGTTGAGGTCGACTTCCCGATGGCGCAGACCTGCTGCGGACAGGCGCACTACAACACGGGCTACCGCCACCAGGCGGAGCCACTCGCCCGTCATTTCTCCGATGTCTTCGGCTCTGATGAGTACGACGCGATCGTCACGCCGTCGGGTTCGTGCGGGGCGATGGTCCGCGAGCTGTATCCGCGCATGGGAGAACGGGCGCGTTCGGAGGGCCGCGGTGAAGGTCTGGCGGCGACGCTGGCCCCCGTCGTGCCCAAGACGTACGAGCTCACCGAGTTTCTGGTGGACGTTCTTGGTGTGACGGACGTCGGGGCGTACTACCCGCATACGGTGACGTATCACCCGACCTGCCACGGCCTGCGCAGTCTGGGTCTCGGCGATCGCCCCACACGCCTGCTCCAGGCGGTCAAGGGCCTGGAACTGCGCCCGCTGCCGGGCGCGGACGAGTGCTGCGGATTCGGCGGCACCTTCGCCATGAAGAACTCCGATGTCTCGTCGGCGATGGGCACGGACAAGGTGCGCAACGCCGAGTCGACGGGCGCCGACGCCCTGTGTGCGGCGGACAACTCCTGTCTGATGCACATCGGGGGCACCATGACCCGCTTGAAGAGCGGCCTGCGCCCGGTCCACATCGCGGAGATCCTGGCGAGCACGGAAGAGGAGCCACTGTCATGAGCGGCACGAGCGGCCTGGGCGGCACGAGCGGCACATTCGTGGGCATGCCCGCTTTCCCCGTCGCGGCCCGCGAGGCCGTCGGCGACAAGACCCTGCGCGCCAATCTCCGGCACGCCACGCACACCATCCGCGACAAACGGGCCCGCGCCGTCTCGGAGTTGGACGACTGGGCACAGCTGCGCGAGGCCGGTAAACAGATCAAGGACCACACCCTCGCCCGCCTCGACCACTATCTGGTCCAGCTGGAGGAGTCGGTCACGGCGGCGGGCGGCATCGTGCACTGGGCCGCCGACGCCGACGAGGCCAACCGCATCGTGACCCGCCTCGTCCAGGAGACCGGCGAGTCGGAGGTCGTCAAGGTCAAGTCGATGGCCACGCAGGAGATCGGCCTGAACGAGGCGCTCGAAGAGGCGGGCATCCGCGCCTACGAGACCGACCTCGCCGAACTCATCGTGCAGCTGGGCAAGGACCGCCCCTCACACATCCTCGTGCCGGCCATCCATCGCAACCGGGGTGAGATCCGCGAGATCTTCACGCGCGAGATGAGCGAGTGGGGCCGCCCCGCCCCGGACGGCCTCACCGACACTCCCGCCGAACTCGCCGAGGCCGCCCGTCTCCACCTCCGGGAGAAGTTCCTGCGCGCCAAGGTCGGCGTCTCCGGGGCGAACTTCATGGTCGCCGAGACGGGCACCCTGGTCGTCGTCGAGTCCGAGGGCAACGGCCGCATGTGCCTGACCCTCCCCGAGACGCTGATCTCGGTCGTCGGCATCGAGAAGATCGTGCCGAGCTGGCGGGATCTGGAGGTCTTCCTGCAGACCCTCCCCCGCTCCTCGACGGCCGAGCGGATGAACCCGTACACGTCGATGTGGACGGGCACGTCCGAGGAGGACGGCCCGAGCACCTTCCACCTCGTGCTCCTCGACAACGGCCGCAGCGACACGCTCGCCGACGAGGTGGGCCGCCAGGCGCTGCGCTGCATCCGCTGCTCGGCCTGCCTCAACGTCTGCCCGGTGTACGAACGCGCCGGGGGCCACGCGTACGGCTCGGTCTACCCGGGCCCCATCGGAGCGATCCTCAGCCCTCAACTGCGGGGCACGCAGAGCGAGATCGATGCCTCCCTCCCGTACGCGTCGTCGCTCTGCGGGGCCTGCTACGAGGTGTGCCCGGTGGCCATCGACATCCCCGAAGTCCTCGTACATCTGCGGGAGCGGGTGGTCCAGGGCGGCGAGGTGACCCGGCACGGATCGAAGGTGACGCTGCGGCCCGCGAAGGGGCACGCCGCGGAGCGGGCGGCGATGCGCGCGGCGGGCTGGGCGTTCGGCCGTCCCGGGGCGCTGCGGGCCGGCCAGCGGCTCGCGTCCGGGACCCGCCGCATCCATCCACGCACGCTTCCGGGGCCGGGGCGGGCGTGGAGCGGGACACGGGATCTGCCGAAGGTGCCCGCGGAGCCGTTCCGCGACTGGTGGCGGCGTACGTACGGCGACCCGACGGAGAAGGGCGGCGAGAAGTGAGCAGCAGGGACCAGATCCTGGGCCGCGTCCGGCGAGCACTGGCGGACGTCCGGGACGGCGCGGAGGCAGATGTGCCCGCCGCGACCGTCTCCCGCGGCTATCTGCGTGAGCACGGCGACCGCACCACCGAGCAGACCGTCGACCTGCTGGCGGAGAATCTGGCGGACTACCGCGCGAAGGTGCACCGCACGCACGACGACCTGCTCCCGGCCCTGCTCGCGCGGCTGCTCACCGAACGGGGCTCGCGCACGGTGCTCGTTCCTCCCGCGCTGCCCTCCCACTGGCTGCCCGAGGAGGGTCCGGCCGCTCTCGTCCGGGACCGCGCGTCACACACCGCCCGGGAGCTCGACGCGATCGGCAGCGTCGTCACCGGCTGCGCGATCGCCGTCGCCGAGACCGGCACGATCGTCCTGGACGGCGGTCCCGACCAGGGCCGCAGGCGCATCACGCTGGTCCCCGACCATCACATCTGTGTCGTACGGGTCCCGGACCAGGTGGTCTCCTCCGTCCCGCAGGCACTCGAACGGCTCGACCCCGCCCGCCCGCTGACGTGGATCTCGGGACCGTCCGCCACCAGCGACATCGAACTGGACCGGGTGGAGGGCGTGCACGGCCCGCGCACCCTGGAGGTGGTGCTGGTGAGCGGAGTGTGAGGGCCGCGGTTAGCGTGAGTGCATGATCCGGTTCGAGCAGGTGAGCAAGCGCTACCCGGACGGCACGATGGCCGTGGACGATCTGTCCTTCGAGGTCGCCGAGGGGGAACTGGTCACGCTCGTCGGCCCTTCCGGGTGCGGCAAGACGACCACGATGATGATGGTGAACCGCCTCATCGAGCCGACCGCGGGCCGCATCTTCGTGAACGACGAGAACATCGCGGACGTCGACCCGGTCCGCCTGCGCCGCCGTATCGGCTATGTCATCCAGCAGGTGGGGCTCTTCCCGCACCGGACGATCCTCGACAACACGGCGACCGTCCCCGCGCTGGTCGGCTGGAAGAAGGCGAAGGCACGGGCGCGGGCAGCCGAGCTCCTCGACCTGGTGGGCCTCGACCCGAAGACGTACGGCTCCCGCTATCCCGAGCAGTTGTCGGGCGGGCAGCGCCAGCGCGTGGGGGTGGCGCGTGCTCTGGCCGCCGACCCGCCCGTACTCCTCATGGATGAGCCGTTCGGGGCTGTCGACCCGGTGGTGCGCGAGCAGTTGCAGGACGAGTTCCTGCGGATGCAGGCGACGGTCCGCAAGACGGTTCTCCTGGTCACGCACGACATCGAGGAGGCGGTCAGGCTCGGTGACCGGATCGCGGTGTACGGACAGGGGCGCATCGAGCAGTACGACACGCCCGGGGCGGTGCTCGGCACGCCGGCGACGCCGTACGTCGCCGGGTTCGTGGGCGCCGACCGGGGCCTGAAGCGGCTGTCGGTGACCGAGATCCAGCCGGACGACCTGGAGCAGCCGACGGTGGTCCGGCTCGACGACTCCGCCGCGCATGCCGCGGCCCGGCTGCGCGAGGAGGACGCCCGCTGGGGCGTCGTCCTGGACGCGGCCGGAGATCTGCACGGCTGGGTCGGCATCGACGAGGTGGCGCTGGCCGGCGAGGGCGGCAGGGTCAGCGATCTGGCCCATCGCATGAAGGCGTGGGTCCCGGTGGGCGCCCCGCTCAAGCAGGCGTTCGGTGTGATGCTCCAGCACGACGCGGGCTGGGTCGCGGTCCTCGACGGGGCCCGCTTCCTGGGCGTGCTGACCCCGGCGAAACTGCACGAGGCCCTGCGCCGCTCGGTGGATGCGGACGCGCAGGGCGTGCCCCGGGATCAGGTGGAGTTCGACTCGGTGGCCGACGCCTGACGGTTCCACGCGCGTGCATCACAGCAGACCGGCGGGCCTCACAGAAGCCCCTTCTCCTCCAAGTACGTCCGTGCCACGTCCTGCGGCAGTCTGCGCCAGCTGTCCACCTGTTCGTTCATGGAGGCCAGGTCCGCCGTCGTCAGGACGGAGTTGAGGCGGCCGAGCGCTTTCGCGACGCCCTCGCTGCCGGCGCGGGAGCGGTTGACGACCGGGACGATGTAGTCGGCGTTCTGGAGCTTCTTGTCGTCCTTGAGCAGGACGAGGCCGAAGTTGTCGAGCGTGGCGTCCGTGGACGTGGTCAGGACCATCTGGTCCTGCCCGCTCTGCACGGCCTTCTTGGCCTGTGTCGTGCCCACGCCCTTGGGATCGACGGAGGTGATGTCGATGCCGTAGACCTTCTTCAGACCGGGTTCGCAGTACGGGCGCTGCACGCATTCGTCACCCGCGGCGAGGCGTACCTTCAGGCCGGACTTGCCGAGGTCGCTCAGTGTCTTGAGGTGGTGCTTCTCGGCGAAGGACGCGGTGACGGCGAACGCGTTCTGGTCCACGGCCTTCCCCGCGTCGAGGACGGTGAGGCCGCGTGGGGCGGCGAGGCCGCGCAGGGCTTTCATCGTGGCGTCCAGGTCGGGCGAGCCGACCGGTTTCGCGTCCGCGCCGTTCTTCTTGGCGTTCAGCCAGTCGGCGAACGTCGCCGCGTACTCAGGGACGACGTCGATCTGGCCGGACTCCAGGGCGGGTTCGTACAGCTCGCGGTTGGCCACGGAGAGGATCTCGGCGCCGTATCCGGCCTTCTTCAGGAGCAGGGAGTACATCTGGGCGAGCAGATCGCTCTCGGTGAATCCCGCGGAGCCGACGACCAGGTGACGGCTGTCGCCGGGTGGCGCGGTCACCTCGCCCTGGGTCTCCAGGGACGGCCCCGAGGCACAGCCGGACAGGAGCAGGGCCAGACCGAGACCGGCCGCGGCACCCAGCCTCGCCCCACGCACCGCGCGTCGCGTCATCCCGTCCGCCCTCTCCCCCGCGCCCGGCCGGGAGCGAGCCGTTCGCCGATCTCGAAGAGTCCCTCGACGATCAGGGCGAAGACGGCGACAAGGACCGCCCCCGCCACCACCTGCGGGGTGCTCGCCAGGTTGAAGCCGGCCGTGATGATCCGGCCGAGTCCCCCGCCTCCCGCGAGGGCCGCGATGGTGGCGGTGGCCACGAGCTGCACGGCCGCGATCCGCACCCCGCTGAGGATCAGTGGCATCGCGAGCGGCAGTTCGACCCGCCACAGCATCTGCCGTCCCGTCATCCCCATGCCGCGCGCGGCCTGGACGACGCTGCGGTCGACCCCGCGCATCCCGACGTACGCGTTGGTGAGCAGCGGCGGCACGGCGAACAGGACGAGCGCCACCACCGTGGGTCCCTCGCCCCACTGTCCGATGGGGGTGAGGAGCAGCAGGACGAGGACCGCGAAGGTCGGCACCGCGCGGCCCACGTTGGAGATGTTGACCGCGAGCGCGCCGCCCTTGCCTAGGTGGCCGAGGACGAGCGCGACCGGCAGTGCGATCAGGCAGCTCAGGATCAGGCAGACCACGGTGAGGACGAGGTGCTGGGTGAGCCGGTGCCAGATGCCGTCGTCGCCCGCCCAGTGCGCCGAGTCGGTGAGCCACTGCCAGGCGTCGCTGATGGTGTTCATGAGCGGACCGCCCTCGTCCACGGGGTGAGGATCCGCTGTACACCCAGGAGCAGCAGATCGGCCAGTACGGCGATGACGACGCACAGCACGGACGCGGTCAGGACCTGAGCCTTGAAGTAGGTGTTCATGCCCGCGTAGATGAGGTTGCCGAGTCCGCCGAAGCCGACGATCGCGCCGACCGTGACGAGGGAGACGGCGGAGACGGTGGCGATGCGCAGGCCGGCCATCGCGGCGGGCAGCGCGAGCGGCAGTTCGACGGTGAGCAGCAGCCGGATCGGCCCGTAGCCCATGCCGCGGGCGGCCTGCCGGGTGTCCTCGGGGACGGCGCGCAGACCGGCCAGGATGTTGCGGACGAGCAGCGTCAGGGAGTACAGGACGAGCCCCGCGACCACCAGGGACGCGGAGAGGCCGTACACGGGAAGCAGCAGCGAGAACATCGCGAGCGAGGGGATCGTGTAGAGGACCGTGGTCAACGCGAGGACGGGACCGGCCGCGAGGGCCCAGCGACGGGCGACGACGGCGAGCGGCACGGCGATGACGAGCGCGATGAGGACGGAGACGGCGGTCAGCTCCAGGTGCTGGAGGACCGCGTCGACGATGATCTGGCGGCGGGTGCTCAGATACTCGCCGCAGATCCACTCGTTGCGCGCGAGGCAGTCGTCCGGGGGCGCGGTCACTCGTTCATTCCAGCGGGCGGGGCGCGCGACGGCGCGTTCTGGTCCCCCGTACGGGCGGCGCCCGCCCGGTCAGAAAGCACCCTCGACTACACATAAAGAAAAAATAAGCGCAGAATGGATATGCGCGACATCCCGCCGCGCGAGGTGATCAGGCCTGCACGGAGCAGAGGAGACGAGTCTCATGGCCGACGTCTCACACAGGGGAGACATAGCCGCTCACCCTGATGTATCGGAGATGCGGGATCGATACGCCCGCGTACTCGGTGGACACGATGTGGCACTCGTGGACGGGCCCGTGTTCCTCACGGGTCTCTTCTGTGCCATCTCCCCATGGGTGGTCCACTTCACCGCAAGCCAGCCCGTCCTCGCGACCCACAACCTCATCATGGGCATCGCGATCGGCCTGCTGGGTCTCGGCTTCACCGTCGCCCCGGCCAGGATGTACAGCCTGAGCTGGGCCATGTGCGCCATGGGCGTGTGGATGATCGTGTCGCCGTGGGTCGTCGGCACGAGCCCTGACATGGGCGTCATCCTCACCAACATCATCATCGGCGGACTCACCCTCCTCCTTGGCCTCGTGTGCACCGCGGCGGCGGCGAAGGAGGGCCGCAGGACGAACACGACCTGACGCGGGAAGGCGGAGCCACACCAGTGCGGCGGCCCCCGGATCGGCGGAGAGCCGGGAGCCGCCGTCAGTCGTGCGAGCCCGTCAGGCCGCGCGGCTCACGCGCCCCTGGTGGCCGCGGATGATGTCGGCGTAGCGCAGACCGCTGCCCTTGACGGTGCGGCGCTGCGTCTCGTAGTCGACGTGCACAAGACCGAAGCGCTTGTCGTAGCCGTAGGCCCACTCGAAGTTGTCGAGCAGCGACCACGCGTAGTACCCGGCCAGGGGTGCTCCCTTGCGGGCCGCGCTCGCGCAGGCGGCGAGATGGCGGACCAGGTAGTCGGTGCGCTCCGGGTCGTCGATCGTTCCGTCGGGGCGTACGACGTCGGGGTAGGACGAGCCGTTCTCGGTGACGTACAGCTTGCGCGCCCCGTACTCGTGCGTCAGGCGCAGCAGGAGCGTCTCGATGCCGCTCGCGTCGATCTCCCAGTCCATGCCGGTGCGGGGAACATGCTCGCGGCGCACCTGGTGGGCGTAGGGCGCGGGACCCGCGGGGTCGTCGGAGACCACGGCCGGGAAGTAGTAGTTCAGGCCCAGCCAGTCGAGCGGCTGCGCGATGGTCGCCAAGTCACCTGCGCGCTCCGGCAGTTCGACCCCGTAGACCTCCTGCATGTCGGCGGGGAAACCGCGGCCGTGGACCGGGTCGAGCCACCAGCGGTTGGTGTGGCCGTCCACGCGGCGGGCGGCGGCCACGTCCTCGGGGCGGTCGCTCGCGGGCTCGACCGTGGAGAGGTTGTTGACGATGCCGATCTGCGCGCCGGGCGCCGCGGCGCGGATGGCCTGGGTGGCGAGACCGTGCCCGAGCAGCAGGTGGTACGAGGCGCGTACGGCGGCGGTCAGGTCCGTCAGGCCTGGGGCCATCCGCCCTTCGAGGTGACCGATCCAGGCCGAGCAGAGGGGTTCGTTCAGCGTCGCCCACTGGGTGACGCGGTCGCCGAAGCGCTCGGCCGCGATGGACGCGTACGCCGCGAAGTGCTCGGCGGTCTGCCGCTCGGGCCAGCCGCCGCGGTCCTGGAGGACCTGCGGCAGGTCCCAGTGGTAGAGGGTCACCGACGGCGTGATGCCCGCTTCAAGCAGGCCGTCGATCAACTGGTCGTAGAAGTCGAGGCCCTTGGCGTTGGCCGGTCCGTCGCCGCCGGGCACGATGCGCGGCCAGGCGAGGGACAACCGGTAGGCGTTGGTGCCCAGTTGGTTCATCAGCGCGATGTCATCGCGCCAGCGGTTGTAGTGGTCGCAGGCCACGTCGCCGTGGTCGTCGTTGTCGATCTTTCCGGGGGTGTGCGAGAAGGTGTCCCAGATCGAGGGGGAACGGCCGTCCTGGGTGACGGCCCCCTCGATCTGGTACGCCGATGTGGCCGTGCCCCACGCGAAGTCGTGCGGAAGTGCGGCAAGGTCGATGAGCTCGGACACGGACGTCCTTTCAGACGGGGCAGGCGGGACAGACGGGGCGGACGGGCCGGACGGGCCGGACAGGACCGACGTGGTGGCGGCAAGGGGGTCGGTCACTTGACGGCTCCGGCGGTGAGGCCGGCGACCAGATAGCGCTGGAGCAGGAGGAAGCCCGCGACCACCGGCACACTCACGACCAGCGAGGCGGCCATGATCTGGTTCCAGTAGACGTCGTTCTGGGTGGAGTAGCCCTGCAGGCCGATGGCGAGGGTGCGGGTGGACTCGTTCGTCATGACGGAGGCGAAGAGCACTTCTCCCCATGCGGTCATGAACGCGTAGACGGCGACCGCGACGATGCCGGGGATCGCGGCGGGCACGACGACCCGGAAGAGCGCGCCGATCGGCCCGCAGCCGTCGACGAGTGCCGCCTCGTCCAGGTCGCGCGGCACCGAGTCGAAGTACCCGATCAGCATCCAGATCGAGAAGGGCAGCGAGAACGTCAGATAGGTGATGATGAGCCCGGCCCGCGAGCCGAACAGAGCGATCCCCGTGGCGTTGCCGATGTTGACGTACATCAGGAACAGCGGGAGCAGGAACAGGATGCCGGGGAACATCTGGGTGGACAGGACCGTCACCGTGAAGACGCGCTTGCCGCGGAACTGGTAACGGCTGACGGCATAGGCGGCGAAGACGGCGATCACCACCGAGCAGACCGTGGCCGCGCCCGCGACGATCAGCGAGTTCATGAAGTACTCGGCCAGCGGGACGGTGTTCCAGATGTCGATGTACGGGCGGATGGTGAGCCCGCTCGGCATCCAGCGGAACTTGCCCGACACATCTTCGAGCGGCTTGAGCGAGCTGGACACCATCACGAACACCGGCAGGAGCACGAAGCCCGTGAGCAGCGTCAGGAAGATGCGCCGTGACCAGAGGAACGAGCGGGGCGCCGCCATCGGCGACCGGGGCTTCGCGGCCCCGCTCGGCCGCACGGCCGTGCGGGCGCTAGACATGAGCGGACTTCCTCTCGCGTGACGTGACCCCCAGATAGACGCCCGTCACCACGAGCAGGAACAGGAGCAGCAGGACGGACATGGCGGAGCCGGTGCCGAAGTTCCAGGTGACGAACGAGGACTGGAAGATGTGGATCGAGACCAGGTCCGCGGCCTCCGGCGCCGATCTGCCGAACAGGACGTACGGCGTGTTGAAGTCGTTGAACGTCCACAGGAACAGGACGAGCACGAGGACCTGGTTGACGGGGCGCAGGGACGGCAGCGTGATGCGGCGGATCTGCTGCCACATGCCGGCGCCGTCGAGCGCCGCAGCCTCGTACATGTCCCTGGGGATGTTCTGCAGGCCAGCCATCAGGATGAGGAAGGCGAACGGCCAGCCCTTCCACACCGAGACGGTGAGCAGCGCGACGAAGCTGTTGTCGCCGATGAGCCAGAACGGCGCGCTGTCGGTGAGGCCCAGCTGATCGTGCAGCACGTGGTTGATGAGGCCGTTGTCACGCTGGAACATGAAGCCCCAGGTGATCACCGCCGCGTACACGGGCAGTGCGTACGGGACGAGGAAGAGCGCCCTGAGGAAGCCCCGGCCCTTGAACGTCTCCTGCAGATAGATCGCGGCGGTCGTCCCGATCAGCCAGCACAGGCCGACCGAGAGCACCGTGAACGCGCAGGTGACGAGGAAGGAGTGCAGCAGCGCCTCGCCCGCCGGCGCGTCGAAGTCCACCGCGATCTTGTAGTTGTCCAGGCCGGACCAGGGCGCGGCGCCCCAGTCGCGGATGAAGAACTGGGTCAGCTCCTTGAAGCTCATCACGATGCCGACGACGATCGGCAGCAGATGGACGAGGAGTTCGAGCAAGAGGGCGGGGAGCAGCAGGAGGTACGGCAGGCCGATGCGACGGAGCCGACCGGGACGGCGGCCCGGTCCGCGCTTCCCCTCCGGGGCCTTCACCGACGGCTCCCCCGCGCTCTCGACGATGGTCGTGGTGCCAGTGGTTCCAGTGGTCACAGTCGTGCCACTCACTGCTGGGACATCTGCTGCTGAGCCTTGACCAGTTCGGCCTTCACCGACGCGGTGGTCACCGCCCGGCCGGCGGCGGCGTTCGCGAAGAGATTCTTGACGGCGGTGCCGACCGCGGTCTCGAACTGCGACTCGTTGGCCACCTGGGGCAGGGGCGCGGCGCTCTTGGCGAGGGTGTCGCGCAGGACCTCCAGCTCGGGACGGTCGAAGGCGGGGTCTTCCTGGGCGGCCTTGACCGGCGGCACCGAGCCGTAAGACGTGCAGAGGATCTTCTGCTCGGCGTCGCTCGTCATGAACTTCACGAACTTCAGCGAGCCGTCGATGTTCTTGGTGTTCTTGAAGACGGCCATGTTGATGCCGGCGACCATGGAGTTGGTGGCCTTGCCCTGGCCCGGCGCGCCGGACTCGACGGGCACGGGCGCCACGCCCCAGTCGTCGTCGCTCATGCCCTGCGACTTGAAGGTGGTGGCCGCCGCCTGCCACAGCACCATCGCCGTCTTGTCCTTGGCGAAGTCGCTCAGGGACTGGTTCTGCGCGTACTCGGCGTTGCCGGGCGCGATGATCTTGTCCTTGCCCATCATGTCGACGTACTGCTTCACCGCCGCGACCGCGCCGGAGGAGGTGAAGTCGGGCTTGCCGTCCGGGGTGAAGAAGTCGGCGCCGTGCTGCTTGCCGAGCGCGAAGACCTGGTGGATGTTGTTGGAGAGGTTCGCCCCCTCCGCGCCCAGGGCCCACTTGCCGCCCTTGGAGATCTTCTTACCGTCCTCGACCAGCTCGTCCCAGGTGGCGGGCGGCTTCTCTATGCCGGCCTCCTTGAACATCTTTTTGTTGTAGTAGAGGGCGTATGCCATGGAGTACAGCGGCACGGCGGCCGGGTCCTTGTCCGCCGCCCCCGTCGAGCCGAGCGCGGACTCCACGAAGCGGTCCTTGCCGCCGATCTTGGAGAAGTTCTTCTCGTCCCACGGCAGCAGGGCACCACTGGCCTGCAGCGACGCGCTCCAGGTGTTGCCGATGTTCAGGACGTCCGGCCCCTGACCCGACGTCGTCGCGGTCAGGATCTTGTTGAGCAGCTCCGACCAGGGGATGACCTCGAGCTTCACCTTGATGCCCGTTTTCTTCTCGAACTTGTCGAGTTCGGGCCTGAGGATCTTCTTGTCCGCCTCGATGCTGGGTCCTTGGTTCGACGCCCAGTAGGTCAGCGTCTTCGGCGAGTCGTTGGACCCCTCGCCGCCCGTCGTCGAACCGCCGCCGCAGGCGGTCGCGGTGAGGGCGAGCGAGAGAGTGACGGCGCCGACGGAGGCGGCGGCTCGGAATCTGCGCATGGCTCCAGGTGTCCCTTCCGGAGGGAGTCATGGGGCGGATGGCCCAACACCGGACCGATCCGGCGCTGTGTTCAACTCTTGAATGACCTCATGACTTAATTTAGGACGTGAGTTAAACCGGCGGGGAAGATACCGTCAAGGGGTCACACAGAACCAACTTCGAGGCAGAGCAGGCCGGAAGGAACCACATGGCTGGGCAGCGCAACGGGCGCACGGTGCACGACCTGCGGCGGGAGAACCGCGCCGCCGTACTGCAGCGGTTGTACTTCGAAGGGCCGATGAGCCGCTTCACGCTCGGCCCTGCCACCGGACTGAGTTCAGGTTCCATCAGCAATGTCGTGGCCGAACTGGTCACGGAGGGGTGGGTGGAGGAGGCCGGCAGCGTGGAGTCCGACGGCGGACGCCCGCGTACGCTGCTGCGGGTCGCGCCCGGCCGCGGTCAGCTGATCGGCGTGGACGTCGGCGAGACCCGCGTACGCGTCGAGCTCTTCGACCTCTCCCTGTCCGAACTCGCGCGCGCGGAGCGGCCGTTGACCCTCAAGGGGCACGACGTCGGCGGCATCACGGAACTCATCCGCGACGGGATAGGAGAAGTGCTCGGCGCCGGGGGCGCCACGGAGGAGGGTCTCCTCGGCGTCGGGATCGGCGTACCGGGCATCGTCGCGCGCGACAGCGAACTCGGTGCCGTCGTACACGGCCAGACCATCGGCTGGAACGCGGTCCCGCTGGAATCCCTGCTGCGGGAGACCGGCCGGAGCGTTGCCCAACTCCCCGCTTCCGTACCGTACTTCATCGACAACGGCGCCAAGACGCTCGGCCAGGCGGAGATGTGGTTCGGCGCCGGGCGCGGGACGCGCAACGCGGTGGTGGTCCTGTTCGGTTCGGGTGTCGGCGCGTGCGTCGTCACCGAGGACGTGGAGCAGGGCCGCGCCCTTGAGTGGGGGCACCTCACGGTGCGGGTGCAGGGCAGACGGTGCCGGTGCGGGGCCCTGGGGTGCCTGGAGGCGTACGCGGGTGCGGAGGCGCTGCTCGAACGGTGGCAGGAGGCGGGTGGGGTCCCGCCCAAGGGCACGGACGAGGAGAGCGCGCTCACCGCCATGCTCGACGCCGCCTACCCCGAGGGCGGTGGCGCGGCCGATCCGACGGCGCTCGCGGTGCTCGAAGAGACCGCCGAGTACCTGGGCGCGGGCCTCGCCGACCTGATCAACCTCTTCCAGCCGGAGCGGATCCTCGTCGGCGGCTGGGCCGGACTCCAGCTCGGGCAGCGCTTCCTGAGCGCGGTGAAGCGGTACATCCCGACCTACGCCCTGTCCTACCCGGCGGGGCGCGTCACCATCGACCTGGGACGCCTCGGCCCGGACGCGGTGACGGTCGGCGCCGCGACGCTGCCCCTGGCCGACTTCTTCGCCCGCGGCGGGCGCCGCGCCGCACCGGCACGGGAAGCCGAACTCCCGGGTTGGCAGACGGCGTTGGAGGGACGCAGCCCCTCCTAGGACCGCCCTCCCGAGCCGTGTGCCGCACCCGGTCGGCCCGCTTCGCGACGGACGCGGCGTTCGACCCGCTCACCGTCGGCGCGCGGCTGGTCCTCGGCGGTGACGCCCTGCCCGAGGAGAGCCACGGCTTCCCTCGACGGTGAGCCCGGCTCGGTGACGGCGAGCACCAGGTGCTGGTCGGCCGCCTGGGGGAGGTTGAGGCTCTGCTGGGTCACGGTGAGGGTACCGACCAGGGGATGACGCATCTCGTAACGGGCGAAGTCGCACGGGCGCACCTGATGGCCGGTCCACATGGCGGCGAACTCAGGGCTCTTGACCGTGAGTTCACCGATGAGCGAAGTCAGCAGCGTGTCATCGGGGTGGCGTCCCGCGACCATCCGCAGGTTCGCGACGACGGCCTTGGCCTTCGCCGTCCAGTCGGCGTACAACGCGCGGGTGTGCGGGTCGAGGAAGAGCATCCTGGCGAGGTTGGGGCGCTCGGCAGCCCGCTGCGGGCTGTCGGGGTCCACGTGCGCCGCGAACAGCGCGTGGCCCAGCCTGTTCCAGGCGAGCACGTCGGCGCGACGCCCGCTGACCAGGGCCGGCACACTCTCCAGGGTGCTCAGCAGATCGAGCGTGGTGGCCCCGGCCTGCTCGGGCCGCGGGCGGCCCGCGGGGGCCCGCCGCCTGCCGGCGTCGGCGAGGTCGTGCAGATGCCGCCGCTCCGACTCGTCGAGGCCGAGGGCCCGCGCCACGGCGTCCAGGATCTCCGGGGAGGCTCCCAGCGACTGCCCCTGCTCCAGCCGCGTGTAGTACGAGGCGCTGACCCCGGCGAGCAGCGCAAGCTCCTCCCTGCGCAGGCCCGCCACACGCCGTCGGTCGCCGTAGTCCTTGAGGCCGACGTCCTCGGGACGCAGCTGTGAACGTCGTGCGTACAGGAAGTCGCCGAGCCGGCCGCGTTCGCTCATGTCCCCCAGTCTGCATGGGCGCCCGCGCCGCAGCCTGACCCTGTCCGGGGTAGGCAGCGGCGGGTCTGGCTGACCTGTGCGGACCCGGCGACGGTGGTGCTCCGACACCCGCCCCCGATTCCGGAGCAATCGATGACACAGAGGGACCAGAAGGACCGGAAGAGCGAGAAGGCCGAGAGGGACCAGACGCATCAGATCGAACTCGGAGACGTCACCGTCACGCGCATCAAGGAGTACTACGGCCCCGTCGGCATGACGCCCGGCCAGTTCCTCCCCACCGCCCCGGAGGGCGCCTGGCGCGACGACGCCGCCTGGCACCCGCCGCACTTCCTCGACCCGCGGACGAACCTCGTCAACTCCGCCGTCCAGAGCTGGCTGCTGCGCAGTGAAGGGAAGACCATCCTTGTCGACACGGGCGTCGGCAATCACAAGGAGCGCCCGTACTCCCCGGTGTGGAGTCACCTGCGCACCGACTTCCTGGGGGGCCTGGCACGGGCAGGCGTCGCGCCCGAGGACGTCGACATCGTGATCAACACGCATCTGCACGTCGACCACGTCGGCTGGAACACCCGCCTGGACGGCAGGGACTGGGTCCCCACCTTCCCGAACGCCACCTACCTGCTGCCCAAGGACGACTACGACTTCTGGAACCCCGAGAACGGCCACAAGCCGCTGCTCGGCCGCGGCAACCAGAACGTCTTCGAGGACAGCGTCACCCCCGTGCACCGCGCGGGCCAAGTGCACCTGTGGGAAGGAAGCCACCGGATCGACGCCGGTCTGCGCCTGGACACCGCCCCCGGCCACACCCCGGGATCGAGCGTTCTCACCCTCGTCAGCGGGACGGACCGCGCGGTCTTCGTGGGCGATCTGCTGCACAGCCCCGTCCAACTCGTCGACCCGGACCACAACAGCTGCTTCTGCGAAGATCCCGTCGGCGCCCGCGCCACGCGCCGCCGGATCCTGGGCTGGGCCGCGGACCACAACGCGCTCGTCGTTCCCGCGCATCTGGGAGGCCACGGCGCCGCCGAAGTCGAACGCTCGGGCAGCGCGTTCGCCATCAAGGGGTGGGCGCCCTTCACGCCGTACCCGCGGACGGACGGGGATGAGGAGCACGACGGACACGAGGGAACTGAGCACCACGTGGCACGCGAGGGACAGGTGACGACAGCATGACCACCGAGCACCGCCCCGGGACCGGGACCGGCACCAGCACCGTGATCACCGCGCAAGGAGCGGTGGCCGGCGCCCGGCACGAGGGTTTCACGGTCTTCCGCGGCATCCCGTACGCGGCGCCCCCGGCCCGCACCGGCCGTTTCGCCGCGCCTCAGCCGCACGCCCCGTGGGAGGGCGTGCGGGACGCGACGGCGGCGGGGCCGACCGCGCCGCAGGCCGAGCGGAACCTGGGCGCCATCGACATGTCGCCCTACTTCGGGCCCGGTTGGGTTCCCGGGGAGGACTACCTCACCCTCGACATATGGGCCCCCGACGACCCCGTCCGCCCCAGCCAGGCCCTGCCGGTCATGGTCTTCGTGCACGGCGGAGGCTTCGTGGCGGGTTCGACCCGGGCGGGCCTGTACGACGGCACCGCCTTCGCGCGCAGCGGTGTCGTCCTGGTGACCGTCAACTACCGCCTGGGGATCAGCGGCTTCCTCGACCTGCCGGGAGCGCCGCGCAACCGCGGCCTCCTCGACGTCCTCGCCGCCCTGCGCTGGACACGGGAGAACATCACTGCGTTCGGCGGTGACCCCGACCAGGTGACGCTGTTCGGCCAGTCCGCCGGCGCCACCCTCACCGGTGCCGTCATCGCCGCGCCGGAGAGCAGGGGGCTCGTGCGGCGCGCCATCGTGCAGAGCGGCAGCGGCCTCGGCGCCTTTTCGCCCGAACAGGCCGCCCGTGTGACGCGGGCGGCAGCGGCGGCCCTGGGCATCGCGCCCCGAGCCGACGCCTTCGAGGCCGTCCCCGACACGCGCCTGGTCGAGGCGATGGCCGGTCTCGGCGGGATCGACCTGCGGACCCCGACCGCGTACGACCCGCTGCTCGGGCTCAGTCCGTTCAGCGTGGTCGCGGACCGTCAGCCCGCCGACGCCGTCGCCGCCGGAACAGGGAGCTCCGACGTCGATCTCCTCATCGGCACCAACGCGGATGAGGGCAACCTCTACCTCGTCCCCTCCGGCGCCTACGCCGACTCGACGGCGGCCGACGTCCGTGCCGCGGCCCACCTCTCCCACCCGGACCCGGACTTGCTCGTCGACACCTACCGCGCCGCGCACCCCGGGGCCTCCCCCGGGCGGCTGCGCTCGGCCGTCCTGGGCGACGCGCTGTTCGGCAAGGGGAGCTGGGCCTTGGCCGACGCTCACGCCGAGCGGTCGTCCGGCGCCACGTACAGCTACCGGTTCGACTGGCGCTCCCGTGCCTTCGACGGACTGCTAGGGGCCACCCACACGATGGAACTCCCCTTCGTCTTCGGTCTCGACGCCACCCGGCTACAGGGCCACCACGCCCTGTTCGGCCCCGGCAGTCCTCCCGGCGACCTGGCTCCCCGCATGCACGCCGCCTGGATCCGTTTCGCCCGCGACGGCGATCCCGGCTGGGCTCCGTACGACACCCGTCGCCGGATCACGACGGTCATCGGCCGTCGCTGGACGGTCCATGAAGATCCGCGCGGTGACATCCGCCGGGCCTGGAGGCGGTGAGCGGCTGGCACCCGCGGGTCGGGCGGGGGCCTGTGCCTGCCGAAGAAACGGTATGAACTCCTTGCTCGCCCGGGCCGCCGCCTTCCTCTTCCCCGACACCGAGGGCCACCACGGCGTGCTGCCCCCGCTTCTCGTCGTGCTGACCTTTGTCACAGGTCTTGTCGACGCCGTCAGTTATCTGGGCCTCGACCGTGTCTTCGTCGCCAACATGACCGGCAATGTGGTCTTCCTCGGCTTCGCGCTCGCCGGTGACGTGCAGCTCTCGGCGACCGCGTCGCTCCTCGCGGTCGCCGCGTTCGTGGCGGGCGCGTGGGCGGGCGGCCGGATCTCGCCACGGGTCGCGCGGCCGCTGCGGTTGTTCGCGCTCCTCGTCGGCGCGCACGCCGTGCTGGTGGCGGCGGCTCTGCTGCTCGACCTCGCGGCCGACGCCAGGCACGCCCTGATCGTGCTGCTCGCGCTCGGCATGGGGCTGCAGAACGCCGTGGTCGGCAAGCTCGCCGTACCCGACCTGACCACCACAGTCCTGACGCGCACCCTGACCGGCCTGGCCTCCGACCGGCTCGGCCCGGCGTCCGTACGCAGGTCCGTGTCCGTCGCCGCGATGTTCGCCGGCGCCCTCGTGGGCGGGCTGCTGCAGATCCACCACGGCACGGTCGCCGCGCTGGCGCCCGCGCTCGCGCTGCTCGCGGCCGTGACCCTGGTGGCGGCCCTGCCGGGCGCGACCGCGCCGCGTGCGGGCTGAGCGCTACCGCGCCTTCTCGACGAGCCGGGCCAGGTTCGCCAGCGCCATGCGCGTCCCGGTCTCGTTGTCGGCGGCGGGAACGCTGTCCGGGATGCCCTCGTGGCGGACCAGGACATCGGTTCCTCCGCCGTCCGCGTCGGTGAGTGTGGTCGTCATCGTCATCGTGCCGCCCAGGCCGGGGTCCTCGGTCTCGAACGCGAGCACCTCGACCACCCGCTCGTCCGGTACGAGCTTCGCGAAATGGCCGTGGTACGTGTCGGTGTGCGCGGCCGATTTGCCGGTGCCCGACTGCCCGTCGTAGGTGAGCGAGACGCGGAAGCGTCCGCCTTCACGGGCGTCGAAGGCGTGCACGTGACTGCTCATGCCGTCCGGGACGCGCCAGCGGGCGATCGCGTCCGCGTCCAGCAGCGCCCGATAGACGGCCGCACGCGGGGCGTTCACATGCCCGGACACCTGTGTCGAGTACATGCGGGCCAATCTAGGGCGCCGGCCGCTCGCGCGGGAGGCCGTCCTCCTGCGGAAGGCGGCGCCCCAGGCGTGCCAGCGGGGACAAGGCCATGAACAGCGGGGACAGCGCCAGGCAGACGGCGGTCAGGAGCAGGCTCGTGCGCGGACCCCACGCACCGGCCAGGAATCCGCCAAGGAGCGATCCGACGGGCGTCAGGCCCATGCCGACGAAGTTGATGGTCGCGACGGCGCGCCCCTGCATCGGCACGGGCGTGATGGCCTGTCGTACGGCCATGAGCGTGACGTTGACCAACTGACCGAAGACACCGAAGACGAAGTTGATCGCCATGAGCGAGCCGATGGTGACGGTCGTGTTCCCGTGCAGGGCCGGCACGCAGAGCATCACGCCGTCGGCCAGTACCGCCGAGGCCACCACGACCCTGCCGTATCCGAACCTCTCCGGAAGCCGCGCCGAGAGCAGCGAACCCACCACCGCGCCCGGGCCCGTGGCGGCGAGCGCCAGGCCGACCGCCATGCCCGACAGGTGCAGTTCGCGCGGCAGGAAGAGCAGGTAGACGGTCATCACGGCCGCGAACGAGAACTGGAAGAGGGCCGAGGCGATCCCCACGGACCGCAACGACGGATGGCTGACGACGAAGCGGAGACCTTCCTTGATCTGTCGCCCGACACGCGGCGGTCTGTCGGACGGAGCCCGCTCGGGCAGTACTTCCTGGCGGCGGATGCGGCGGATCGACACGAAGGACACCGCGAAGGAGAACGCGGCGGCCAGGGTGGCGATCGGCGCGGAGAACAGCGACACGAGGGCGCCGCCGAGCGCCGGCCCACCGATCTGTGCGGCGGATCTGCTGCCTTCGAGCGCACTGTTGCCGCGCAGCAACTGCTCGCGCCTCAACAGCCGTACCAGCGACGCCTGATAGGCCACGTCGAAGAACACGCTGAGGACGCCGACGAGGAAGGCGACCACGAGGAGCGCCGGAATCCCGAGCACTCCGAGCAGGTACGCGAGGGGGACCGCGGCAAGCGCGAGGGCACGCCCGAGGTCCGCGACGACCATGACGTCGCGGGCGCGCCGCCGGTCCACCCACGCCCCGGCGAAGAGCGAGAAGAGCAGGATCGGGGTCTGCTCCACCGCGCGGAGGGCGCCGAGCTGACCGGCGCCGACGTCGAGCGCCAGCACGGCCACGAGCGGCAGCGTCACTTGACCTGCCTGCGCCCCGAGCTGCGAGGCGGTCTGCCCCGACCAGAGTCTGCGGAAGTCGGCGTCACGCCACAGGCTGGACCGGTGGCGCGCGGAAACGGCACGAGAAGCGGACGGCACGAAGAGCCCCTTGAGGCAGAGAAGGTGACGCGGTGCCGCAGCTCACGGGCAGCACGCGATGACGGGCCATGACGACCCACGACGTCAACGCGCGCTTCGGCGACCGACCATCTCAACTCTCCAAGGGGTAGGCGGCGTTGGCAGGCTACTCGTCGGCCACGCGGCCATGGAATCGCTTTTCCCGGGCCCCGCGTACCCTCGGCGCATGACCCGCCGCACGCCGCCGCGCCCCTTGGGCGTGGAGCGGCTCTTTCCCGAGGTCGTGCGCTTCAGGAAGGAGGCGGTGCGGCTCCATCCGCGTGCGGGCGACCCGACGTATCGCGAGAGTTCCGTCGGCGGTCCCTTGCTCTGGCCCGCGCGGGAACCCTGGCCGGTGTGCGATGAGCACGGCGGGGCGCCGATGGTGGCCGTCGCGCAGATCTACCGGGCCGACGTCCCGGGTGTCGTCGTCTTCCCGGAGGGGTGCGACGTGCTCCAGGTGCTGTGGTGCCCGCGGCGGCACAGCGACGGTCCGTGGGTCGTCCCCCGCGTCCGGTGGCGGGCGGCGGCCGAGGTGCGGCAGGTGCTCGACGCTCCGGCGGTGCCCGCGGAGCGGCATGAGAACTATGTGCCGCGCCCCTGTGTCGTCCATCCGGAACGGGTGACGGAGTATCCGAGCTGGGACCTCGCGGACCCGATCTGGGATGCGCTGGAGGGGCGGTTCGAGCAGGTGGAGAAGGAGACCGGCTGGGATTACCAGTACCACCTCTCCACCGCTCCGGGCACGAAGCTTGGCGGGTATCCCGGCTGGGGTCAGGACCCGCAGCCCGCGGCCTGCACGCGGTGCGGGCGGCCGATGGAACATCTGCTGACGTTCGACAGCGACGAGGGCGATGCCGAATCCTCGCGGGCCTGGACTCCTGTCGAGGACCGCGGGGTGCGCCAGGAACACGCGGGGATGATGTTCGGCGACATGGGCGGGATCTACCTCTTCGAGTGCCTCACCTGCCCGGGCCGCCCGAACACCTACCGCGTCGACTGCGCGTAGCCCGACCGGGACGGCCCGGCCGGGCATCGCACGAGTGTCAGGCAGCGGCGGGCGCGGCCTGCTGGGTGAGGCGGGCGACGACCTCGGTGAGGGCCGTGGCCACCTCGGCGTCGTCGGCCGGGTGGAGCTCGGCGAACCGGGTCAGGGAGGCGGGGATGGACAGCTTGACGTCCTCCACGACCACGCCGCCCGCGATGCCGGCGGCCTTGCGCGCGTCGTCCTGCGCCCACACGCCGCCGTACTGGCCGAAGGCGGTGCCGACGACGGCCACCGGCTTGCCGTTGAGCGCACCGGCGCCGAAGGGGCGGGACAGCCAGTCGATCGCGTTCTTGAGCACGGCGGGCATGGTGCCGTTGTACTCCGGCGAGAAGAGGAGGAAGGCGTCGGCGCTCCCGGCCACCTCGCGCAGGCGGGCCGCGGCGGCCGGGAGGCTGCCCTCGACGTCGACGTCCTCGTTGTAGAAGGGCACGTCCGCAAGGCCCTCGAACAGCTCGACGTCCACACCGGCGGGCGCGTGCTTGGCGGCGGCCTCGGCGAGCTGGCGGTTGTGCGAGCCGGCGCGGAGGCTGCCGACGAGGGCGACGATGCGTACAGACATGGCTGAACTCCTGAAAAGAGGGGGCGGGACTCACAAGGGGGCTACGAATCAAGCGGACCGGGGTCCGTTTAAAGTTGTACCACCTATCCGGACCGCGGTCCACTTAGCGCCTCGGGGCGCTACGCTGGGGTCATGACCGGCTCCGTGCTCCCGCCTCTCCCCTCGCCCGACAGACCGGGCGGGACGGCCGAGCTCGCCCTCACCCCGGTGGGCGAGCCGCCGTCGCTCAGGGCCGACGCGGCGCGCAACCGCACACGGCTGCTGGAGGCCGCCTCAGAGCTGATGGCAGGCTGCGGCGCCGCGCAGCTGACGATGGACGCGGTGGCCACGGCGGCCGGGGTCGGCAAAGGGACCGTCTTCCGGCGCTTCGGCGACCGCACCGGGCTCCTGGTCGCCCTGCTCGACCACCGCGAGCAGCAGTTGCAGGCCGCCTTCCTCTCCGGCCCCGCCCCGCTGGGCCCCGACGCCCCGGCTCTGGAGCGCCTGCACGCGTTCGGGCCCGCCCTGATCCGCCACGAGCGCGACCACCACGAACTGATCCTGTCCTCGCGGACCGACCCGCTGCGTACCTACGCCGTCCCGGCGAACCGTCTGCGCCTCACGCACGTCACGATGCTGCTGCGCCAGGCGGGCGTCGCGGGCGACGCCGAACTCCTCGCGCACACCCTGCTCGGATCGGTCGACGGCGTCCTGGTGCATCACCTCACCGTCGAGCGCGGCATGCCGCTCGACCGCTTGGACGCCGGGTGGCACGACCTCGTCACCCGCCTTGTGACGCCACCGCCCTCACCGGCCTGATCCCGCCGCCCCGTGGAGGGCGTGCGGCGCGCCCGTCACGCGAGGCATCGGCGGACGGGTCGGGCAAGGCGTCGGCGGACGGGCAGACGCGGTCACCGACCACATAAGGGGGCCTTGTCCACACGAGCGGGTCTGTCCACGCGAGGGGGTTTCGCCTACACGCCGATCGCGCCGTCGATCCGCTCGCGGAGCAGGTCGGCGTGGCCGTTGTGCCGGGCGTACTCCTCGATCATGTGGATGAGCACCCAGCGCAGCGACACCGTTCCTCGCCACCCGTCGTCGCCCTCGATGTCGAGGTCGGGCGCTTCGGCCACCAGGCGGTCGGCGAACGCCACCTCGGCACGCCAGGCCTCCCACGCCGCGGCGATGACGGCCGGATCGGCGACAGCACCGTCGAAGTCCTGGTCAGGGTCGGCGTCCGAGCCGAAGAGGAGCGGCGCCTCCCGGCCGGCGAGCACGCGCCGGAACCAGCGGCGCTCCACGTCGGCGAGGTGCCGGACGAGACCGAGCAGCGAGAGCGTGGAGGGTTCCACGGACCGCAGGGCCAACTCGGCCTCCAGGCCCGCGCACTTCAGCTCCAGCGTGGTGCGCTGGGCCGCGAGGAACTCGACGAGCATGCGCCGCTCGTCGCCGGTGGTGGGCCCGGCCAGCCGGCCGTCCCGCTCTTCGTCCACGAACAGTTCCGCACGTCTGCGCCCGCTGGTCATGCCCGCCATCCAACCTTGGGTGTCATGTCCGGGGCCAGCCATTTCCGGCGGCCGGTCAGTCATGCCGGCGTGGCGAGGAACTGTGTCGCCGCCAGCTCCCCGTACAGCGGGTCGGCCGCCACCAACTCCTCATGGGTGCCCGACGCGCGGACCCGCCCCGCGTCCATCACCACGATCCGGTCGGCCAGCGTCACCGTCGAAAGACGGTGCGCCACGACGAGGACCGTCACCTCACGGGAGACCTCGGCGACCACGTCACGCAGGGCCAGTTCGTTCACCGCGTCGAGCTGCGAGGTCGCCTCGTCGAGGAGCAGGAGGCGGGGCTTGCGCAGGAGCGCCCGCGCGATGGCCACACGTTGGCGTTCGCCGCCGGACAGCTGGGAGCCGCGGTGCCCGACCAGCGTCTCCAGACCGTCCGGCAACCGGTCGACGAGTACGTCGAGCCGCGCGCGTACGAGGACGTCCCGTATCTCGTCGTCGGACGCTCCTGGCGCCCCGAAGAGGAGGTTCTCGCGCAAGGTGCCCGCGAGAACGGGCGCGTCCTGCTCCACGTAGCCGATGACGGAGCGCAGTTCGGCGAGCGGCCACTCCCGCACGTCGCGGCCGTCGACCAGGACGCGGCCGCCGGTGGCGTCGTAGAACCGCTCGAGCAGGCCGAAGACGGTGGTCTTGCCCGCGCCGGAAGGGCCGACGAAGGCGGTCATGCCGGGGCCCGGGATGTCGAAGCTCACGCCGTGATGGACGTACGGAAGGGCCTCCCGGTAGCGGAAGGTCACGTCCTCGAAGGCCACGGCGGCGGGACCGCGCCGCCCCGCGTCCGTGGCGGGCCCGTTGACGTCCTCCGTCTCCAGGCGCTCGGCCCGTACGATCCGCGCGATGGCCGCCGAGCCCACCTGGTACTGCGAGACGCCCTCGACGAGCCGGGAGACCGGGTCGATCAGGTAGAAGAGGAAGAGCAGGAAGGCCACGAGCGTCGAGACCGAGATGGCGCCGGACGCGACGCGGGCGCCGCCGATGCCCAGGACGGCGAGGAAGGAGACCTGCACCGCGAATCCGACCGAACTCCACGCCACTGCCTGCCACTTGGCGGAACGCACCCCGTGCCGCCAGGCCTCCTGCGCGGCGGCACGCACGGCGGCGGTCTCGCGCTCCTCGGCACCCGACGCCTTGAGCGTGCGGAACGCGCCGAACGCCCGCTCCAGCGCCGTCGAGATCGTGCCGACCGCTTCCTGCGCCCGCTCGGTCGCCCGCGCGATCTTCGGCATCACCAGGGCCACCGCGCCGCCGATGAGCACGATCACGCCGAGGGTGACGCCGAGCAGGACGACGTCCATGAGGCCCATCATCACGATCGTCGCGATGAACGTGAGTCCGCCCGCGACGGCGGACACCACGGACTGGGTGGTGACCGCGCGCAGCAGCGTCGTGTCGGAGGTGATCCGGGACATCAGATCGCCGGGCTGGGTGCGCTCCACCTCCGGCAGACGCAGGCGCAGGAGCCGTCCGATCAGGGTGCGCCGGGCCGCGAGCACCACGGATTCGGCGGTGCGTTCAAGGACGTACGCGCCGATCGACTCGATGGCGGTGCCCACCACCACGAGCGCGGTGAGCAGCACGATGATCCCGGTGATCGAGTCGTCGCTGCCGAGCCGGTCCACCAGGGCTTTCGCGGCGAGCGGCTGGGCGAGGCCGGTCGCGGCGCCGATCAGTGTGCACAGGGCGCCGAGCGCGACGATCCAGCGGTGCGGGCGGAAGTAGCGGTACAGCGCCCGCCAGGTCTCCCCCGCGGAAAGCCGCTCCTGCCCCGGTCTCTCCGGCGTCGGCTTCTGGTGGGCCGGTTGCTCCGGCGCGTCCTTGGTCACGTGGGACAGGACGCCGGTGACGGCTGATCTGCCTGAGCGGCGGCCCGGACCTTCGGCCCGTAACCCAGATCCGGACACGAAGTTAGAGGATCTGTCGAATTCATTGCAGAGACGATTCTGCAGGGCGAGTGTGGCGTGGGGCGGGCGGCAGGGCTCACGGCATGGAAGGGCCCGGGAATGAAGGGGATGACAGGGCGAGTGCGTGTGCGCGGGGGTGGCCTGCTGGGCCGGGCCGATGAGCTGTCCGGACTGCGTCGCCTGCTGGCCCGGAGCAGGCTGGTGACAGTGACGGGCGGCCCGGGGGTCGGCAAGAGCGCCCTCGCCGCACACGCCGCGGCGGCGGTGGGCAGCCAACTGACGGACGGCGTGGTCGTCGTGCGCTGGTGGGACGGCGGCCCCGCGCGGGGGCAGTCGGTGGCACGGGCAGTGGTCGAGGCCATGGACGGGGAGCCGGGCGGGGTGCGGGTCGTCGCCGGACATGAGCCTGACGCACCCCCTGCCGGAGGCGGGCAGAGTGCCGGGGCACGGGGCCCGGTCGGTGAAGCGGAACTCATCGCGCGACTTCACGAGCGCCGGGTGCTCGTCGTGCTGGACGACTTCGATCCCGTACGTGACGAGTGCGTACGCCTCGTGCAGTCGTTGCTGCTGCGTGCGCCGGGCGTACGCGTTCTCGCCACCGGGCGGCAGCCGCTGGGCCTGGGCCAGGAGTTGGTGCTGCACCTCAGGCCGCTCCCCGTCGGCGCGCCCGGCCCGGAGGAGGAACCGGGGCCCGCGGTGGAGCTGTTCATGGAGCGTGCGCGTGCGGCCCGTCACCGCACGGACGCGCGGCCGGCCCCGGGTACCGACCTCCACTCCCCGCCCCCTCCGGCCGCCCCCGACGAAGCCGAACTGCGCGCCGTGAGTGACATCTGCGCACGGCTCGAAGGAGTACCGCTCGCCGTGGAGCTCGCCGCGGCGCAGACCGTCCTGCATCCGCCGGCTCGGCTCGCGCAGTTGCTGCGGCTCACCCAGGGCTGGCTCGGCAGGCCGGAGGCGCCCGTACGGCGCCACCGTTCCTTGCGGGCCGCCGTGGGCGCGAGTTACGCGCTGTGCGGGCAGGACGAGCGCAGCGTCTGGGCGCGGCTCAGCGTTTTCCCTGGCGAGTTCGACGAGGACGCCGCCGTCCACGTGTGCGCGGGCGGCGGACTCGACCGGACGCGGGTGGCGTCCTGCCTGGCCCGCCTCGCCCTGGCCTCGGTGCTTGAACCCGTGCGTGACCCCGGTGGCGTGCTGCAGCCCCGCTACCGGCTGCCCGCCGCGGCCCGCGGCTTCGGCGCCGAACGCCTGGAATCCGCGGGCGAGTCCACCGCGGCGGCAGCCCGCCATCTCGACTGGTACCGCACCGTGGCCTCCACCGCCCACCAGCTGTGGAGCACCGGACGGCACGAGCAGGCGACCCTGCTGCTGCGTGACGAGGAACCGAACCTCCGGACCGCGCTGGAGTGCGGTCCGGCCGGTGCCGACCACAGTGCGACCGCCCTCGGCTTGGTCGTGGACCTGTGGTTCTGGTGGGCGGTCTGCGGACACGCCGCCGAGGGGCGCGAGCATCTGCGGCGGCTGCTGCCGCTCGGGTGCGCGGACACCGTGAGCCGCGGCCAGGCCCTGTGGCTGGCCGGCTGGCTCGCGGCCTGCACGGGCGCGCCGGAGGCCGAGGAACTGCTCGGCCAGGCCTGGCGGGTCGCCGTGCTCTCGGGGGACGACGCGACCATCGGCCGGGTCGCCCACGTACAAGGCATCATCGCGCTGCGCGACGGTGAGACGGAACGCGCCATCGTGCACTTGCGGGAGGCCGCCCACACCGTCCCCGTCCACGCCGACCACGGCCCGCCCGCCGCGGTCAGCTGGGCCGGGCTCGCCGTGGCGCAGGCGCGCGTCCGCCCGGCCGACGCCCTGCACAGTGTCCGCCGCGCGTCGGCCGGCACGCAGACGCGGCACGACATATGGGCGCGCTCCATGACGCAGTACGCCCACGCCCTCGTCGAGCATCTGCGCGGTCGGCACAGCAGTGCCTGGCGCCGGGCGCACAAGGCTCTGGCCGGAGTCGTGTCCGTGGCCGGGCCGCTCGGTGCCGCCTCGGTCCACCAGTTGATCACCGCGATCGAACACGGTCCCGCGACCGGCGCGGTCGAGTGGACGCCGCCGTGCGGGTGGAATCCACCGGGCACGTGAGGCACTTGGGTCAAATTACACAAAAGAGACCTGTTCCTCTGATTCGTTCATCTTCCCGGGGTCTACACATGGTTCGACCAGGAAGCGAGCCTTCGCGCAGCCGGGTCCGAGCGGGAAACCAACGGACAGATGGAGACAAGAAGTTGCCCCTGAACCGGTTGAAGCTGAAGTACGCGTCGGTGAAGTACACGTCAGTGGCGGGCATCGCGGCCCTGGCCGTCCTGGCGGGCCCCGCGGCGCCCGGTGCCGGCGCCGTGAGCCCGCACCTCTCCTCCGTGGCCGGAGCCGTCGAGGCCGCGGCCCCGCGGCCGACACTGACGGCGAAGTCGACCACGGCCAAGGTGCGCGCGTGGCAGAACTTCTACATCTACGGAGTCGGCCGCAACATGCGTCCCGGTACGCGCGTCACGCTGCAGCAGAAGCAGGGCAAGCGCTGGGTGTCGCTGCCCGCTTCGGTGTACACCGCGCGCAACGGGACCTACAAGATGCGGGTCAAGCTCGGCCTCAAGGGCCGCAACGCCCTGCGCATCGTCGGCGGCCGCGCCATCTCGCCCGTCGTCTTCGTGACGGTGCGCTGAGCCCGGTCGCGCGCGAGACGGGCCCTCCCGCCGGACGGGAGGGCCCGTCTCGGCTCATGTCAGGGCCGCGCCCCGCCTCCCGAGACCGGTCCTCGGCGCGAGCGCGAGCACGCCGACCTTTCCCGTGTGCCGGTTCGTCTGGACGAGGCGGGCGGCCTCCGCGGCGTCCTGGAGGTCGTACGTCGCCGACAGGGCGGGCCGGATGTGACCGAGGTCGAGGAGGCGGGCCACCGCGGCCTGCTCCTGGAGATTGGCGCCGTGGCTGCCGATGACACGCTTGAGGCGCATCCAGAGGTAGCGGTTGTCGAACTCGTGGAGATAGCCGGTGCTCGATCCGCAGGTGACGACGGCGCCGCCCCGGCGGACCACGAAGACGGAGACCCCGAAGGTCGCACGGCCGACGTGCTCGAACACGATGTGCGGGTCCTCGCCGACCGCGGCGCGGATGCGCTTGCCGAGCTTCTTGCCGACCGCCGCCGGATCGGCCGGAGCGGTGCCGGTCAGCCCGATCTCGGCGCGGTTGATCACCGCGTGACAGCCGAAGGCACGGGCGCGCTCCGCCTTCTCCTCGCTGCCGACCACGCCCACCGCGATGCCGCCGCCGTTGCGGACGAGCTGCGCCGCGTACGCGCCGAGGCCGCCCGCCGCGCCCCAGATCAGCACGACGTCGCCCTGGGTCATCCGCGCGCCGCGATCGCTGACCAGCATGCGGTAGGCGGTGCCCGCGCACAGCGGATTCGCGGCCGCCTCCTCCCAGGTCAACCGGTCCGACTTGCCCAGGAGTTGGCTGGCGCGGGCCACACAGTAGTGGGCGAGGCCGCCGAAGTTGGTCTCGAAGCCCCAGGCAAGCTGCGCGTCGCCCAGCATGCCGTCGGCGTGGGTCGCCGGCTCCTCGTCGTCCACGTAGGCGGGGCTGACCACGACCTCGTCGCCGATGTTCCAGCGGCGCACCCCGGCCCCCGTACGGACGATGACTCCGGCCGCGTCCGAACCCACCACGTGATAGGGCTGATCGTGTCGCGCCGCCCAGCCTCCTTTCGCGCCGAAATGCCGCAGAAAGGAGAACGTGGATAACGGCTCGAACATCGCCGACCACACGGTGTTGTAATTTATCCCGCTCGCCATGACGGCCACCAGGACTTCGTCCGGGGCGAGTTCCGGCATCGGCACCGGGCCGACATGGAGCGTCTTTCGGACATCCTTGTCCGCGACTCCCGTGAAACTCTCCACGTCCTCCCTCCGCAGATGCGCGGCGGTGAATTCGGCGGGCACGGGAAGCCGACGCAGTTCGTCCGCCTCGGCCCCCGCGACGACTGCTTCTGCGAGCACATCCATGAGGTTCCTCCTTCGGCACACTTGTCCAACGGGTCCATACAGTGCGGCGGAAACCCGCCTTCCACAAGCGGATCGGCCGCAATTCACCGGGATCGCTAATCCACCCCTGGTCCGGTCATCACTTTCCGAGTAGAGGTCTCCATAATTCCGTCGCTAATGTCCGGCTCACCCGCACTGAAAGGTGAGAAAACCTCATGGAAGAAGAGAGCGTGAACGCCGCTCGGGGCGACCGCATGGGCACAGCGGACCGGGTCGTCGTGGGGGTGTTCGTCGGAATTCCCTTTGTCGCGGTGATCGCGTCCGTCGTCGTGCTGTGGGGGTGGGGGGGCACCTGGCACGACCTGGTGATCGGCGCGGTGATGTACGCCGTCGCCGTGCACGGCATCACCATCGGCTACCACCGCCTGTTCACCCACAAGGCGTTCAAGGCCGCCCGCCCCCTCAAGATCGCCCTCGCGGTGGCCGGGACGATGGCCGTCGAGGGCGACGCGATCACCTGGTGCGCCGATCACCGCCGCCACCACCGGTTCGCGGACCAGCCGGGAGACCCGCACTCCCCCTGGCGGTTCGGGACCTCCGTACGCGCCCTGCTCAAGGGCATGGCCTGGGCGCACGTCGGCTGGACCTTCAACAACGACAAGACGGACCAGCGCAAGTACGTCCCCGACCTCCTCGCCGACCGCGACCTGGTCCTGGTGGCGCGCTGGCAGCCGCTGATCGTGCTGTTCTCGTTCGGCGCGCCCGCAGTGGTGGGAGGCCTGTGGGGTGCCGGCGCCTGGGACTCCGGTGCCGCCTGGTCCGCCTTCTTCTGGGCGGGTCTCGTCCGCATCGGTCTGCTCCATCACGTCACCTGGTCGATCAATTCGATCTGCCACATCAGCGGGGACCGTCCCTTCCGGGTCCGGGACCGCTCGGGGAACGTCTGGTGGCTCGCGCCGCTCTCCGGCGGCGAGTCCTGGCACAACCTCCATCACGCCGACCCGACGTCCGCCCGCCACGGAGTGCTGCGCGGCCAGCTCGACTCCAGCGCCCGGCTGATCCGCCTCTTCGAGCTCGCCTCGTGGGCGAGCTCGGTGCGGTGGCCCGACGAGCGGCGGCTCGCCCGCATCTCCGCCGACGTCAGGACGACCGCTCGGGAAACCCAAGGCCCGCCGCCAGCGTCGGCCAGGAAGCCTTGAACTCCCGCTGCCAGGAGGGCCAGGCGTGCGAGCCGCCGCGATAGAAGTTGACCGTCGCCGGGACACCGGCGCGGTCCAACTGCCGTACGAACGCGTGCGCCTGGCTCCACAGCGTGCCCTCGAGGATCGCGCCCTCGAGGTTGCCGAAGTCGCTGCTGGGTACGCCGCTGCCCTGCGAGACATGGAGCCGGGTGCCCGCCAAGCCCTTGGCGAGAGCGGCCGGGTTGTGGCGGTTCCAGTTCTCGCGGTGCAGGAAGGGGCTGCCCCAGAGGGCGGAGGGGAGCTGGAGCTCCCGGGCGACGATGGCGTTCATCACCGTCGGCATGCCGAGGGCCGTGGTGTCCAGGACGCCGCTGTACGAGGCCGCCGCGCCGAAGGTACCGGGATGCCGGGCGGCGAACGCCATGGCGCCGTAGCCACCGGTGGAGACTCCGGCGACGGCGCGGGTGCCGTTGGCCCGGTAGGTGTCGCGCAGGATCCCCGTCAACTCCTCGACCTGGAAGGTCTCGTAGTCGGGGGCGGTGGGGCTGCCGTGGTTCCACCAGTCGGTGGGGATGCCGGTGGGGCCCGACGCCGGGATCACGGTGATGACGTCCTTGTCGGCCAGGAACTCCTCGACGTCCGTCTCACGGGTCCAGGACGTGTAGTCGTCGTGGGCGCCCTGCAGGAGGTAGAGCACGGGCCAGGTGCGGTCCGGCTGCTCCTCGAAGCGGGCCGGCAGGATGACGCGTACGGGGAGCTGCTTGCCCACGGCGGGTGAGTCCACGGTGAGGTCGACGGTGCGGGAGTCGAGCCACTTCTCGCCGACGACGCGCGGGCTTTCGGCGGCTCGGACTGCCGCCGGGGCCTCGGTGGGTGCCCCCAGGGCGGTGGAGGTGCCCAGGGCTCCGCCGGTGGCGAGGAGCGCGGTGACCGCTGCGAGGGCGGCCAGCTTCTTGCGTGGTCTGCGGTGCTTCTGCGGCATGGAGGCGGCCTCTTCTCGAGCGGGCGGGCAGACAGACAGGCGGTTGGGCGTGTGAACGGTCAGGCCTCGCGCAGATCGCGGGTCAGGAACTCCGCGAGGGTGTCCACGACCGGCGGGTCGAGCAGGGCGAGGTGGTGCCCCGGCAGTGCGGTGACCGTGAGGTCGGTGCAGTGGGCGTCCCACCCGAGACCTTGGTCGTCCCGCTCGTACCGTGCGTCGCGCACGGTGTGCGGGGCCGGTTCGGTCGCCCGGTAGAGAAGGGTCCGGCCCGCGTACGGCCCCGGTTTGTGGCGTTCGCCGCTGCGCAGGTCGAGGGCCGAGGTGCGTTGATGGTCGAGGACCGCCTGGGGGAGGTCGACGGCCTGCTCCAGGAGTTTCATCACGAGGGCGATCTGCTCGGCGTCGTCCCGGCGCGCCAGCTCCTCGTAGGGAAGAGCGAGTTGGGCGTGGTAGGTGCGGGCTATGTAGGCGGCGAAGTCGGCGTAGCGGCGGTGTGCTTCCTCCACCGGGGTCAGGCCCGGGGGCACGGGCAGCGGCAGTACGGAGTCCAGGAGCACCAGGGCGCGGACCGTGCCGTGCGGCGTGAGGACCCTTGCCGCCTCCTGGGCCAGCAGCCCGCCGTAGGACCACCCTCCGAGCAGCCAGGGGCCGTTGGGGTGCAGGGCGCGGATACGCGTCGCGAACTCCGCCGCGCGGGGCTCGACGTCCTCCGGGGCCGCCAGCCGGTCGAAGCCGTACACGGGGCGGGAGCCGGACAGGCGGTCGGCGAGGCGCGCGTACACCTCGGAGGTGCCGCCCGCGGCGTGGGCCAGGAAGAGGGGGGTGCCGTGCCCTGTATCGGCCAGCACGCGGAGTGGGCCCTGCCCACGCCGCGCCCGGGGTTCCTCCCTCATCCCCGGGAGGGTTCGTCCGCGCCCCTCCGGCAGCAGCTCCGCGACCCCTCGCAGGGTCGCCTGCCGCAGCAGCACGCCTGGTTCCAGCTCCACCCCGAACTCCCGCTCCACCGCGGTGCGGATGCGCGCCGCGCTGAGCGAGTCGAGCCCCAGGTCGGTGAGCGGGGTGTCGGCGTCGATGCGGTCCGGGGTGTAGCCCATGACGTCGGCCACACAGCCGCGCAGGCGGTCGAGCGGACCCGTGGGACGGGCGGGGGGCGGCGCGTGGTGTGGCATCTCGTGCGGGCCGGGCGTCTCCCCCGCCCAGAAGCGGCGGTGCCGCCAGCGCGGTGGGGGTACGTCGACGACGCGTGCGCCGGGGTGCAGTGCCTGAAGTGGCGCGGGCCCGCCGACACCGCGGACGAGCAGCGTGGCCAGCGAGGTGCGGAAGGTGAGCGCGTCGTCGGTGCCGCGGCGCAGGGTCGGCAGGACCAGCGCGTCCTCGGCGCCCGCTGCGTGCAGCGTCTCGGTCAGCGGGTGCAACTGCGTGGGATGCGGCGCCACTTCGACGAACGACCGGTGGCCGTCGTCGGCGGCGGCGCGCACCGCCTGTGTGAAGCGGACGGGACGTCGCAGGTTGGCGACCCAGTAGCCGGCATCGCAGGGCGCCGGGTCACGCGGGTCGGCGAGGACGGTGGAGTAGCGACGGCAGCCGGGCCGCGCGTGACGCACGGTGCCGAGCTCCTTGGCGAACTCGCCGAGCAGAGGCTCGACATGGGGCGAATGCCCCGCTCCGGTGACGTGCAGGGAGCGGGCGAAGCCGCCTTCCCCCGTGACACGGTCGATGAGTCCGCGCACGTCGTCCGCGGAGCCGGTGACCACGCTCTGCGCGGGGGACGCGTGCACGGCGACCTGAAGCGTGCGGAAGTCGGCGGCCAGGGCTTCGATGTGCTCGCCGGGCCGGTCCACCACCGCCATCGCGCCGCCCGTGAGCCCGGCGAGGAGCCGCGAGCGGATCGACACGACGCGCGCGCCGGTGACCGCGTCGAGGGCGCCGCAGGCCACGGCCGCGGCGATCTCCCCCATGGAGTGGCCGATCACGGCGGCGGGTTCGAAGCCGTAGGACCTCCACAGCTCGGCGAGGGCGACCTGCATCCCGTAGAGGGCGGGCATGACGACGGCGGGCGAGGACAGATCGGCGCCGGGGTCCATGCAGTCGCGCAGCGAGATTCCGGCCCGGGCACGCAGCAGCGGCTCAAGGCGGTCGACGGCGGCTGCGAACTCCGGTTCCGTGGCGAGCAGTTCGCGTCCCATGCCGGGCCACTGCGACCCGTACCCGGAGAACACCCACACGGCCCCGGGGCCGGTCGATGACACGGCAGGGGCGGGTGTTCCCATGACCACCCGCCCGTCGGGCTCCCGCCCGGCCAGACGCGCCAGGGCCGTGGTCAGTTCCTCCCGGTCGCGGGCGACGACCGCGGCTTTGTGGCGGCCCCTCCCCACGCGGCCGGACAGGGTGCGGGCCAGATCAGCGGGGCGGACGGAGCGGCTGTCCGGCCCTGCGAGCCACTGGGCCAGCTCCCCGGCGTACGCGCGGACGCGGTCCTCGGTGACGCCGTCGAGCATCGCCACGGCCGCGCCGGTGGCCGCCGGGCGTGGGCCGCGCGGCACGCGGTGTTCGGCGAGGACGACATGCGCGTTCGTGCCACCGAAGCCGAACGCCGAGACTCCCGCGCGTGCGGTGCCCGAGTAGCGGGGCCACGGCTCGGGCCCCGTGACGACGCGCAGGCCGAGCGCGTCGAGGTCGGCGTGCGGGCCCGGGGCGGTGAAGTGCAGGTGGGGCGGTATCTCGTCGTGGTGCAGGGCGAGGACCGTCTTGATGAGCCCGGCGATGCCCGCCGCCGCCTCCAGGTGACCGATGTTCGTCTTCACCGAGCCGATGAGCAGCGGCTGGTCGGCGGCCCGCTCCCGCCCCGCGCCGAGCGCGGCCGAAAGCGCGGACGCCTCGATCGGGTCGCCCAGCGCCGTGCCGGTGCCGTGTGCCTCGACGTAGTCCACCGAGGCGGGCGCGACGGCATGGCACTGCTCCAGGAGGGAACGCTGGGCCTCGGCGTTGGGCGCCGTGAGTCCGTTGGAACGGCCGTCCGAGTTGACCGCGGTGGACTCGATGACCGCGAGGACGCGGTCCCCGTCGCGTTCGGCGTCCGCGAGACGCTTGAGGACGACGACCCCGCACCCCTCGCCGCGCACCATGCCGTCGGCCGACGCGTCGAACGCCTTGCACCGCCCGTCAGCGGCCAGCGCTCCCGCGCGCTGGAAGCCGAGCGTCACCGCCGGGGAGAGGAGCAGGTTCACCCCGGCGGTGAGCGCCATGTCGCTCTCCCCCGCGCCGAGGCTGCGTACCGCGTGGTGCACGGCGACGAGCGAGGAGGAGCACGCCGTGTCGACGGCCATGCTCGGGCCGCGCAGGTCGAGGAGGTACGAGAGGCGGTTGGCGGCCACGCTCAGGGCCGCGCCCGGCGGGGTCCAGGCCCCGACCGACTCCGGGTCCGCGGTGGTGAGATGGGCGTATTCGTTGCCGCTGATGCCCACGAAGACTCCGGTGCGGGTGCCCGCGAGGGACGGCGCGGGCAGTGCCGCGTGGTCGACGGCCTCGCGGGCGACCTCCAGGAGCATGCGCTGCTGCGGGTCCATGGCCGTGGCCTCGTCCGCGCCGATGCCGAAGAACTCGGCGTCGAAGCCGGCCACGCCCTCGATGCTGCCGTCCCCGAGGAAGCCGCCGTGCCTGCTGAGGTCGTCCGGCAAGCTCCTGCCCGCCCGCGCGAAGGGCGTCCAGCGGTCGTCGCCGACCGTACCCACGGCGTCGCGGCCCTCGCTCAGAAGCCGCCAGAAGGCGGCGGGCGAGGTGACCGCGCCGGGCAGTCGGCAGCCGATGCCGATGACCGCCACAGGTGTGTCGCCCCGCGCGGGCACCGCACCCGTAGCCGCCTTGTCCGAGGGCGCGCCTCCGTGCTCCGGTTCGCCGCGCGCCAGCCGCTCGGTGAGCGCGCCGATCGTGGACGCCTCCCAGAGCAGCGTCGCGGGCAGCCGGGTGCCGGCCAAGTCGCTGAGCCGTGCCGTCAGGACGACCGCGTCGCGTGAGGTGAGGCCCAGCTCCGCCAGCGGGCGGTCGTCCGCGATCTCCTCGGCCGTGAGGCCGTACCAGGCGCTCAGGCTCTTGACGACCGCGGCCCGGACCTCCGCCTGACCCGCCTCCCTCATCGCGTGGCCTCCGTGCCGCTCCCGCCGCCCTCTCCGAAGGCCCCGAGCAGATGACGCGCCCGGGCCGCGGCTCTGGCGACCTTGCCGCTGCTCGTCCTCGGCAGTGAGCCCGGCGGGATGAGGAGGAGTTCGGCGAGGCGCAGTCCGTGCCGGGCCGAGACGGCGGCCGTGGCGGTGCGCAGGGCGGCGAGCGCGTCCTGTTCCGTGGGTTCGGCGCCGCGCCGGTGCTCGGCGACGACGACCAGGACGTCGGTCTCGGTGCCCGTCCAGGGGGCGCTGAACGCGGCGAGCCGGTCCCTGCGCACGAGGTCGACGGACGACTGGACGGTCTCCTCGATGTCCTGGGGGTAGTGGTTGCGGCCGTCCACGATGATCAGGTCCTTGAGCCGGCCGGTGACGTGGAGCCGTCCTTCGTGGAGCGCACCGAGGTCGCCCGTGCGCAGCCATCCCGCCTCGCTGTCCTCGTCCTTCTCTCTCTCCTCGCCGGTGGCGCCGGGTGGGCGGAAGCCGAAGACCTCCTCCGAGAGGCCGTTGCGTTTCCAGTAGCAGCGGCCGATGTTGGGGCCGCGCAGCATGATCTCGCCGATCTCGCCCGGCTGCAGTGCGGTGCCGGTCGCCGGGTCGGCGATGCGCAGCTCCTGCCCTGCCGGGGTGCCACAGGCGACCAGGTGCGTCGCGTCCGGCTGCGTCGGCTCGGCCACTTCCAGGCGTCCTTCGGAAAGAGCGAGCGGATCGCAGGCCACGACGGTGGGCGGCGCGTCGAACGTGTCGGTGGTCACGAACACGGTGGCCTCGGCGAGGCCGTACGCCGGGCAGTGCGCCGACGGTGCGAGTCCCGCGTCGGCGAACGCGTCACGGAAGCGGTCGACGGTGCCGGGGCGCACGGGTTCGCTGCCGTTGATGAGGACCTTGACCCGGTCGAGACGCAGCTCGGCGGCCTCGTCCCGGTCGATCCTGCTCGCGCAGTAGTCGTACGCGAAGTTGGGGGCCGCGCTGATCGTCCCGGGATATGCGGCGAGCAGCCGCAGCCAGCGCACCGGGTGCTCCAGGAAGGCGACCGGGTCCATGAGGACCGAGGGGAAGCCGCCGACGACGGGCGCGGCCACGCTCAGGACGAGGCCCATGTCGTGGAAGAGCGGCAGCCAGCCGACCGTCGTGTTTCCCGCCGCGTCGGCCGCGAAGGCGTCGATGGCCTGGCGGGCGTTGGCCACCACGTTGGCGTGGCTGATCACGACGCCCGCCGGGCTGCGTGTGGAGCCCGATGTGTACTGGAGGTAGGCGATGTCGTCCGGTGCGAGCCGCTCGGGCAGGGCGGCCCGAGACGTCTCGCCCGGCCGGTCCACCAGGACCACGGGGACCGGCGGCAGCCCTTGCCCGGCCATGAACCGCTCGACCCCGGGAGCCGTCGCCGCGTCGGCAAGGACGCACGCGGGCTCGCAGTCCCCGAGGACGGCAGCCAACCTGCCGCCGTGTCCCGGGAGTTCGGGGCTGAACAACGGTACCGCGATCACCCCCGCGTAGAGACAGCCGAGGAACGCCGCCGCGTAGTCGAGGCCCTGCGGAAGCAGCAGGGCCGCCCGCTCTCCGGGGCCCGCGATCGCCGCGACCCGCCCGGCGATCTCACGGGCCCGCACGTCGAGCCCCTGCCAGCCGAGGGTGTGGTGCAGGCCGGGGGACGACGGTTCGGGGAACTCCACGTAGGTGAAGGCACGTTGGTGCGCCCGAGCGGCGGCCCAGTGCGCCAAGTGGTCGGTCAGCAGCGTGTCTTCGGGCGGCCGGACGGTCTGAGCGGTGGACATGGCGGCTCCAACTGGACGGCGCGGGGGCCGGGGGCGGGCCTCGCGGGGACCGGGACGAGCGTCGTGAGGGACCGGGACGAGCGGTGCACCAGGTTCCGCCCGGATGTGACCCATGAGTAAGACGGGTTGCTGACAGATCGTCTGACAACCTCTGTCACTTCACTGACAAGCCGCCGCACCCGATTCGGCGTCGCGGGCAGCAGCGACGTCCGCCGCGGGCCCGGAGAATCCCCCAGCGGAACGGCATCGCGACCGAGGGGAGCCGCACGTGGGCCGTGGCAGGCTGACCGCTCTGCTGGCGATGCTCGCCCTCGCGGGTTTCATCACGACGCTCGACAACACCGTCATCAATGTCGCGCTGCCCACGGTGCAGCGTGACCTCGGCCTGAGCGTCACGGACCTGGAGTGGGTGGCCACCAGTTACGTGCTGAGCTTCGGCTCGCTCCTGCCGGCCGGCGGCAGGCTCACGGATCTGCTCGGCCGCCGGGCGGTCCTCGCGGCGGGGATCGTCGTGTTCACCGTGGCCTCGCTGGCGGCCGCCCTCGCGGACAGCGGCGGGACGCTGATCGCGGCGCGCTCGGTGCAAGGCGTGGGCGCGGCGCTCGTCATCCCGGCCTCGCTGGCGGTGGTCGCCGCCGATCTGCCGGCCCGCAGGCGCGCCATGGCGGTCGGTCTGTGGACGGCGGCGCTCGCGGTCGCGCTCGCGCTCGGTCCTGTGGTGGGCGGCTTCGTCACCGAACGGTGGGACTGGAGCTGGGTGTTCCTGCTCAACGTCCCCTTCGGGGTCCTCGCCCTGCTGCTTGTGCCCGCGGTGCCCCGGACCGTCACGCGCGTGCGCCGCGGCCTGCTGCCGCTGCTCGACCTGCCGGGTGTCGCCCTGTCCACGACCTCGCTCTTCCTCCTCACGTACGGCCTGGTCAGGGGCGGGGAACACAGCTTCAGCACGCCCCCGGTGCCGCTCTGTCTCTGGCTGTCGGCGGCCACCGGGATCGCGTTCCTCGTCGTCGAGTCGCGTACGTTCCTGCCGCTGGTGGATCTGCGTCTGCTGCGCAGTCGTTCGCTGAGCGGGGGCGCGGCCGCTCAGGTGCTGTGGGGCATCGGCGTCAACGGCGTGTTCTTCTTCACCGCGCTCTACCTCCAGCGTGTGCTCGGCTTCTCGCCCACCAAGGCGGGTCTCGCCTTTCTGCCGCTTGCGGGCGCGCTGCTCGTGACGACGCCGTTCGCCGAGCGGGCGGCGAAGGCGGTGGGGGCGCACTGGTCGATCGCCGGAGGGCTCGTCCTGGTCGCGGGCGGGCTCGTGTGGGTCTCGGGGACGGGGCTGCACGCGCAGTACTGGGATCTGCAGCCGGGGCTGATGCTGATCGGCGCGGGGTCCGCCCTGACGACTCCGCTGACGGTGCGTTCCGTCGCCGATGTCCCCGCGACGCGCACCGGCATGGCTTCGGGCCTGGTGAGCGCGGCCCGTGAGATCTCCGGGGTCTTCGGGGTCGTCCTGGTCGGCGTGGTCCTCACCCGGACGGAACGCACGGCCCTGCGGGACGGCGCGGATCCGCGCAGCGCCTTCCTGGACGGCTACGACACCGGGCTGCAACTGGCGGCCCTCTGCGTCCTGTTGGGCGCCGTCGTCACCGCGGTCACCCTGCGACGGCCCGCCCGGCACCGGCGGCCGGGGACACCGTCCGGCGTCAAGCGGGACAGGCGTCCGGTGCGCCAGTGAGCGGCTACCCCGTGCGCCGAGGGGCCACCGGAGGAGATCCCGCGGGCGAGCGGCTCACGGGCGGGGGCGTTCCTGGGGGTGTGACGCGGGGGCAGAGGTGTCCCCGAAGCCCCCGGTGCCGGGGCCGCCGATGACGGTCACATAGCCGTCCGGGCCCAGTACCGCGATGTCGCCCGTACGCAGCCACCCGCCCGGCAACAGCCGCCGCGCGCTCTCCGCCGGGTCGCCCCAGTAGCCTCCGCACACCTGCGGCCCCCGGACCAGGAGTTCACCGGCCTGCCCCGGGGGGAGCTCCACTCCGGGGGCGTCCTCCTGGCCGATGCGGACCTCCGTACCGGGCAGGGGCAGGCCGAAGGTGCCGGGGCGGGCGTTGGCCCCGCGCGGGTTGGCGAGGACGGCGCCCACGGCCTCCGGGATGCCGTAGCCCTCCACGAGCACCGCGTCGACCGAGCCCCGGACGCGGTCGGCGGTCCCGGTGTCCAGGGTCCCGGTCAGCCAGGTCCGTACCGTGGCGAGGGCCTCCAGCTCGTGGGCCGGGCGTTCGAGAAGACGTCGGCAGTCGGCGGGTTCGGCCGCCAGGAGGGTCACCTTCCGGCGCCGCGTCGTACGCAGGATCGCCTCCGGGCCGGGGGCCGGCAGGAGGACGGTGCGCGCACCGGTGAGCAGCGGGGCGATCAGGCCGAACAGCAGGCCGTGCGGACGCCAGAGGGGCGTGACGGCCAGGGCGGTCTCCCGTCCGACGCGCAACTGCGGGTGCCACAGAGCCTGTTGGTGGGCGGCGGCGACCAGATTGGCGTGGGTGAGCATCGCCGCGGGCCCGACGGCGGCGACGTGGGCGAGGACGGCGAGATCGCCGGGCCGTGGCCCCTCACGTCCCGCCTTCGGCAGGCCAGGCTTGCGTAGACGGCCCCGCCCCGGCCACTGCCCGTCGATCGGGACGGTGACGACATCCCGTACGAACGTGCCGCCGCGGACGGCGTCGAGCCGCTCCCTCGCCGTCGCGTCGGCGACGGCCAACACCGCGCCCGAGTCGCCCAGTTGGTGCCTGAGCACCTCCCGGGACGCCGCCGGGTCGATCGCCACCACGACCGCCCCGATCCGCAGCACCGCATGCCACGTCACGGCGAACGAGGGGCAGTTGGGCAACACCAGCGCCACCCGGTCGCCGTGCCGGATGCCCAGCGCCCGCAGGGTGTCGGCGCATTCGCCCACGGCACGGCGCAGCCCCCGGAAGCCGGACCGGCCGCCGTGGCGGCGGGCAGCGGCGTCGAGCAGCTCGGGAAGCGTGGCATCGGGGACGTGCAGGCGGTGCGGTACCCCGGCAGCGTAGAAGCGCACCCACGGCCGTGGGTCCTGGGCCGTCACCTGTGGCTCGGTCATGCCCCGATCGTGGCGCAGGAGGGCGCGGCGCCACTTGTCCCCGGCGCACAGTTCCGGTCCGGCGGGCTGTGGCTCCGCTGACTATCTGCGCCTGATCACCGCTCCGTAGCTTCACGGCGTGCACAGCTGTCCCCCCCCTCGAAACGAAGGAGCACCCAGTGCGCAGGCCAAGAGCGAAACGTAGGAAGAGAGTGGCGGCGCTGACCTCGGCCGTCGCCCTGGCGGGCCTCGGCCTCGGCGTGCCGGCCCTGACGGCGGGCGCCGCCGCGGCCCCGGACGCTTCGGCGGCGTGCGACGCCCCGGACGAGCGGATCTACCAGGTGCCGGGGTCCGTCCCGAGCGAACCCGGCAGCGTCATCGCCTGCCGGGCGACGGCGCTCCCGCACGTGCCGGGCAACGTGCCGATGCGTGCCTGGAAGATCCAGTACAGCTCCAAGGACAACACGGGCAAGCCGGTCGCGGTCTCCGGGACCGTCGCCGTGCCGGAGGCGGAGTGGAAGGGGCGGGGCAGCCGGCCTGTCGTGGCCTTCAACCCCGGCACGCTGGGGCTCGGTCCGCAGTGCGCCTTCTCCAAGCAGCTCGCGGGCGCCTTCCAGGACGAGTACGAGGGCGAGAACATCGCGGCGCTCCTGAAAGCCGGTTACGCCGTCGCCGCGACGGACGGCGCCGGATACCTGGACGGCCAGACCCACCCGTACGTCTCCGGCACCGACGCCGGGCACGCGCTGCTCGACATCGCGCGCAGCGCCCCCGCCCTCCCCGGCAGCGGTCTCGACCCGCGGACGAAGATCGGCCTGTGGGGCTACTCCGAAGGCGGTGCGGCCAGCCTGTGGGCGACGCAGCTCGCGGCTTCGTACGCCCCTGAACTCGACATCGTGGGAGACGCGTCGGGCGGCGTGCCCGGCGATCTGAAGGTGGTCGCCAAGTCACTCGACGGCGGCCCGTTCGCGGGCTTCCTGGTCGACGCCGTGGTCGGCCTGTCGTCCGCGCACCCCCGGATGCCGTTCGAGGAACTCCTGAACGACCAGGGCAAGGAGACCGTCAAGAAGGCCAGGTCGCACTGTCTGGCCGGCACGATCTCGACCCTTGCGGGCCAGAAGCTCGAGAACAACACCAAGGACGGTCTCAGCTTCGAGCAGCTCTACGCGCTCAAGGGCACGGACGGCAGGACGTGGGGCCAGGTCGTCGACGCGCAGAAGCTCGGCGTCGGCATCGGACGCACGGGATCCGGGGCGACGCACGAGATCGACTTCCCGGTCCTGCAGTACCGCGGCGCGCTGGAGGAAGTCGTCCCGATCGAGACGGAGGACGCGACGCGCGCGGCGTACTGCAAGGCGAAAATCACCACCCAGTGGAAGGTCTATCCGGGCGAGCACCTGACGACCGACCAACTGGCGAAGGACGACACGGTCAAGTGGCTCGGCGACCGGTTCGCGGGCAGACCGGAGTTCGGCAACTGCCCTCTCACGTGAGCTAGTTCGCACGCGCTGCCTCTTGTCACGGGGGTGACAGGAGGCAGCATCATGTCTGTCCGCCCTCAACGGGCCGCCACGGACCCGTGGCGGTGTCTTCACCGACCTTTGTCCCCCGCGCGCAGAGGGAGCACCCCATGGTGAACGGTTCGACGCTGCCCCCCGGCATACCCCAGGCGGGCGCCCCCGCACCATCGGGCACCCCGGCAGAGGAGTCGTACGCCGCGTTCAGGGCCTTCCCCTCGGGTCTCCACGATCACGTGAGGCCGTTCCTCGACGACATCACGTCGGAGGTGGTGCGGGCGATCCGCACGGAGATACCGGAATACGCGCGCCCGACGGACGACACGTACATGCACGTCGTGAACCGGGGCGTGGAGCAGGCCCTCGAGGGGTTCCTCGCCCGGATGGCCCACCCCGACACCGACTGGGTCTCGGTGAAGGCCACCTACCAGAACATCGGCAGGGGCGAGGCGGACGAGGGCCGCAGCCTCGACTCCTTCCAGTCCGCGCTGCGCCTCGGCGCGCGCGTCACCTGGCGCCGGGTCAACGCCCTGGTCGACGCCGATCTGCTGCCACGGCACGTGCTCGCCGCCTTCGGCGAGGCCCTGTTCCTGCACCTGGACGAAATGGCCGCGGCGACGACCGCGGGCTACACGGAGGCCAGGCTGCACGCCGCGGGGGAACTGCAGCAGCGCCGCGCCCGCCTCATCGACCTGCTGACCGCCGATCCTCCCGCGTCGGCGGAAGCCATCGCCGATCTCGCGCAGGCCGCCCAGTGGCCCATCCCGCGCGAGGTGGCGGTCGTCGTCATCGACCACACCCTGACCCCGGAGACCGTCAGCCCCATCGTGCCCCCGGAGTTCCTCGCGCGCTTCTCCGAGCAGCCCGGCCGCATCGTGGTGCCCGACCCGGAGGGGCCGGGGCGGGCCCGTTCGATCGCCGCCGCGTTACAGGGCCTGCGTGCGGTGATCGGCCCCACGGTCGCGCTGCACGAGGGCGCGCGCTCGCTGCGCTGGGCGCTGGACGCCCTTGACCTCTCACGGCGCGGCATCCTGCCCCGGGCGGGCCTGCTGCACTGCGCCGACCACCTGGCGACGCTGCTGCTCTTCCACGACGAGGCGCTGATCGACGCGCTCGCCCAGCGGCATCTGCTGCCTCTGGAGGAGGTGCGCTCACCGCAGCGCGAGCGCCTCGCCGAGACCCTGCTGTGCTGGCTGCGGTGCGGGCACAACGCGAGCGAGGTCGCCACACGCCTCGCCGTGCACCCGCAGACGGTCCGCTACCGCTTGCGGCAGCTGGACGAGGTGTTCGGCGACCGGCTGCACGACCCGGTCGCCCAGTTCGAGATGCAGTTGGCACTGCACGCGCTGAGCCTGCGGCCGGCCGCGCGTGAGGGGAGCGCGGCGCGCTGAACCGGCGTGTGCCGGCGAGCCGTGCCCGTCAGCTCTGACCTCATCTCGCGCATCGCCTCGTACTGCTCCTTGCACCGCTCCTTGCACCTCTTCGCGAGTGTCACCTCGTACGTCACCCGGACGCGCCGCGAGGGTGGCCACCCGCGGCCGTTATCGCACCGTAATGTCCACTTCGCCCCAACTCCCAGGCGAAGGAGAGTTCTTACGTGCGTGCCCGCCCCATGGCCGTACCCGACGTGACCGTCCCGCCCGACGCACCTGTCGCGCCCATCCCCCCGACGACGAGGCGGCCTTCCCGGATCCCCCCACGGTTCCTCCCCCGCCTCGTCGTCCTCTTCCTTCTCCCGCTGCTCACCACCCTCAGCGGCACCCTGCTCGCCCCGGCGCACGCCCACGCGGACGCCATGGTGCGGTACGCCCCCTCCGCCACCAGCCTGCTGGCCCCGCCCCCCGCGTCCGAGGAGCCGTGCACCAGCAAGGACCCGGCGGTCTGCCTGATCCGGCAGATGAGCCCGGAGGAGCGGGAGCGGGCACGTGAGGTGCGGCTGCGCTACCACCAGCTTCTGGACACCATGGAGCGCGTGGCGGACCGTATGCACGAGGAAGGCCGCTCCGACGAGGAGATCGCCCGCGTCCTCGTCGACATGCGCAACGAGGCCAAGGACATCACCCGCGCCGGGATGACCCCGGAGGCGGTTCAGGCCCTGGAGCAGCGGAACATGAAGAAGTACGGCAATCCCCTGGGCCCGACCGCTGACCAGCAGTTCGCCAAGTACGGCAGTTGGGCCGCGGTCATCGAGGCGGCGACCCGCACCAGCGCAGCCGTCGACCAGGAACTCGGCATTCCGCCGCGCTCGTGAGCAGCTGACCTCCATGCTGCTCAAGGACTACGACCACCACGGCCGGGCGTGGGCCCTCGATCCCCGCACGGGGCTCCTGTCCCCCGCGTCCGGCCGCTGCCACGGCTTCGTCCACGCGGGCGAGGCCGGGCCGGCGGCGCTGTACGCGGACCCTTCCGACGAGGCGGCGACCCTCTGGCTCCAGATCGGCCGGCGCCGCTGGGACTGCGACACGGTGACGGTCCGGCAGTCCACGGGCTCCGGCACCACCCGCCGCTTCACGGTCGAGGAGGCGCGGGGCGCAGCCCTCGAACTCCTCTACCCCGCACCGGATTCCGGCCCCCTCGACCCGACGTACGACTGGATGGACGCGGAGGCGGACGACTTCTTCCTCTGGGCCGCGGGCCGCCTGACGGACGTGGACGCGTCGGCGCGTACCACACTCCTGGCGCACTTTCGGACCGGTTTCACCCCCACCTGAGAACACAAGTAGCCTCTCCGAGCGATGAGTTGAGGCGCCCCGTGGAGTCTTGACCACACAAGGAAAAACCGCGAAAAAGACCGGGCCGCGCGCAAGGTTCGCGACCCCCACCCGGAGGTACCCCATGTGCGCCCACCAGCCCCAGTGCCCGCCCGCCGCCAGCCCCGACCACCTCGCGGCAAGGATCCTCTCCGCCCACCCCGAACAGGGCTGGTCTGTTAACTGCACCTTCTTGAGCTCGTTGGGCACTGCGATGTCCGACTGCCCAAGGAGTTCTGTGTGACGTCGCACCTGCACAACCAGCTGATGGAGGGGCGGGCTGTCCTGCCCCGCGTCGGCTCGGTCGTTCAGCTGGAGACCCAGCACCCGCCGTACGCCGTACTCGACCCCGCTGGAAGCCCGGTCGAGTCGGTGACGCCCTACCTGCGGGACCTCGCTCTGAACGACAACAGCCCAGCAACCAGCCGCAGTTACGCCAATGACCTGCTGCGGTGGTTCCGGTTCCTGTGGCTTTTGAACGTGACCTGGGACAAGGCGACGGAAGGGGAGGTGGCAGTGATAGTGGGATGGCTTCGTACGGCACCGAATCCGCAGCGCCGCCGCACCCGGCCCGAGGCGCCGCAGCCCGGCTCGGTCAACCCGCGCACCGGCAAGCGGTACCTCAAGGCCGGCTACGCCCCGGCAACGATCAACCACGCACTGACCGTGGTCGCCAGCTTCTACGACTTCCACCGCTACCTGGGCAAGGGCCCGTTGATGAATCCGGTGCCGGTCTCCGAGGCACGGCGCCGGGCGCTGGCTCACCGCAACCCGGCGGAGGCTATGCCGGCTTTCCGCCGCTCCCGCCTCCGTCAGCGCGTCCCGGCCACCGAGCCCCGGGCCATCCCGGACGCGATGTGGGACGAATTCTTCGCCGCCATGAACCATGACCGGGACCGCGCCGCGGTACTGCTCTACGTCTCCAGCGGCGCCCGCGCCTCCGAGTTGCTCGGAGTCACCCCGGCCGACGTCGACTGGCCGGCCCAGATCGTCTACGTCGTCTCCAAGGGCACGAAGCTGCGCGAGCCGATCCCGGCGAGCCCGCAGGCCCTGGTGGTGCTGGCCACATACATCGACGCGATGGGCATGCCCGCTCCGCACGAGCCGGTCTTCCGCACCCGCCGAGGCCCGGACAAACCGCTCACCTACTGGGCGATGCGGCGCGTCATCCAGCGGGCCAACGAGCGGCTGAGCACGAACTGGAGCCTTCACGACCTGCGGCACACGGCAGCCGAGCGGATGGCCAACGACCCCAACCTGACCCTGGTCGAAGTCCGCGCCATCCTCCGGCACGCCGACCTGGCCACCACCGGCCGCTACCTGCACGCCCGCGTCGAGGACCTCTTCGACGCCCTCCAGGCTCATTACCAGCGCCCCCGCCTCCAGCCCACCATCGCCCCCGGCTATGACCCGGACGACTTCAAGGCGGTGTTCGGTGGCTGACCTCCAGACCTTCACCGCCCGCAACCGCCGCACCAACTACAGCGGCGACGAACCGTTCGTCCCCGCTCCCGTCACGCGGTTCGCCGGCGCAGAGCTGAAGGCGGCACCGGCGCCGCTGCCCAGCACACCGCCGGGCCCCTTCGGGGACCTCTCCCAGGCCCCGGCCTCCGAGATCCTGCGCATCGTCGAGCGGGTCACCAAGGGCCAGCCGAACGCGGGGCGCCGACGGACTGCCGTCCAGCGCATCTTCTCCGTTCTGAAGGAGATGCCCGGCGACACCTGGCAGGCGAGATGGCAGGCCAGCGGCTTCGACGACGAAGGCGCCGAGTCAGTACGCGTCCTGGCGCGCGCGGGCGACCGCCGCGACAGCGCGGACTTGATCGCCGGGATCAAGCTCGCGTTCTGCCTGCGGGTCATCCGGCCGTCGATCTCCGGCTTCCGCGCGAACAAGTTTCTTGACTACCCGGCGCGGTTCCGCGAGTTCCAGGCCGATCCGCTGCTGGAGAAGTTCTTCGCCGCAGCCGACGCCTTCGACTTCCACCACATGCACCGGCTCCGGGCCAAGTTCGACCTGTCAGCCGCCCTGACCACGCAGGGCATCGCGCTGGAGGACCTGACTCCGTCGGCGCTGCTGCACTTCGGCTTGGAGTCCAAGCGGCTCGGCGTGACCCATGGCAGCAAGGCGGGTGCTGCCCGCTTTGCCGGCCTGGGCACCTGGCAGGTGCTGCACCAGATGGGCCACTTCCCGCCGGGCACCCCGCCGACCTTGCGGGCCTACGTCTATCGCGGCCAGCTCACCGTCACCCAGCTCGTCGACCGCTACACCATCCAGCACCAGGGCGTCCGCCAGCTGCTGATCGACTACCTGACCCGGCGCCGAGCCGGAACCGACTACACCACCATCACAGCCCTGGCCCGCCAGCTCGCGAAAACGTTCTGGGCCAAGATCGAGAAGATCAACCCGGGACAGCAGGACCTGGCGCTGAGCCCCGAGGTCTATGACCAGTGGCGCGCGGCCATCAAGCGGTGGGACCGCGACGAGCGCCGCACCCGCGCGGACGACTCCGGCATCCTCCTGGCCGTCCGCGCCCTCTATCTCGACCTGCACAGCTGGGCCATCGACGAGCCTGAGCAGTGGGCTCAGTGGGTCGTGCCCTGCCCGATCCGGCCGCAGGAGCTCAAGGGGTTCGCCAAACGCAAGCGGGAGATCCACCAGCGGATGTCCGACCGTATCCGGGTCCGCCAGCCGCTGCTGCCCACCCTGGTCGCGCACGTCGAAGGACGCTACGAGCACTTAACGGGCCTGCTCAAGAAGGCCCGCATGGTCGAGCTCGGAGAGGTCTTCGAGCACGACGGACACTCCTACCGGCGCACTGACAGCGACCGCGATCGCACCTGGGCCAAGAGCCACGACGAGCCACCAGTCCGCGTCACCGACGAGGACGGACAGGTCCTCAACGTCACGCTCACCGAGGACACCGCGTTCTGGGAATGGGCTGGCCTGGAGATCCTGCGGCACAGCGGCATCCGCGTCGAAGAGCTCTGCGAGCTCACCCACCTGAGCATCCGCCAGTATCGGCGCCCGAACGACGAGGTCATCGCCCTGCTCGTCATCGCCCCGTCCAAGAGCGAGCGCGAGCGCGTCATCCCGATGTCCGCGGACCTGTTCCACGCGGTCGCCCAGATCATCCGCCGCCTCACCCCAGACGGCCGACCGGTCTGCCTGCTCAACCGCTACGACCCGCACGAGAAGACCTGGTCAGAGCCCATGCCGTTTCTCATGCAACGGCAGAACGGCACACAGCGATCAGTGATCGCCCCGACCACGTTCATCCACATGTTCGCCCGCAGCTGCGAGGAACTCGCCGAGACCCACCGGGCCTTCGCCGACATGACCTTCACGCCGCACGACTTCCGCAGGCTCTTCGCCACCGAGATCGTCAACGGCGGCCTGCCCGTCCACATCGGCGCCGCCCTGCTCGGCCACCTGAACCTCCAGACCCTCCAGGGCTACGTCGCGGTCTTCGCCGAGGACATCGTCACCAACTACCAGCGGTTCCTGAACCACCGCCGCTCGCTCCGACCGGAGATCGAATACCCCGAGGTCACGCCCGAGGAGTGGGCCGACTTCGAGGAGCACTTCGACAAACGCAAGGTCGAACTCGGCAACTGCGCCCGCCCCTACGGCACCCCCTGCAACCACGAACACGCCTGCATCCGCTGCCCGATGCTCCAGGTCAACCCCAAGATGCTGCCCCGCCTCGCGGAGATCGAGAAGGACCTCCTCCTGCGCCGCAAGCGAGCCCAGGAGGAGCACTGGCTCGGCGAGGTCGAGGGCATCGACTCGACCCTGACCTTCCTCCGCGCCAAACAGGCCGAAGCCGCCCGCCTCACCAAGAGACTCACCACCAACCTCGGCATCCCACGCCCCCGCCCCGAGGAGATCCAGTGATCCCCAACGAACCACGATCGAGTGAAGTGCAGAGAAGGAGCCTGCTGTGCAACGGCGCCATCGTCTTCGACGACACCGGTGAACTGCTGCCCGACGGACGAGTGGTGGCCGCGGCTCGCCCCCTGGCCATGGCGGCCTGACCCCGATCACCTGCAGGCCCCGGCCCGCTACGCCCACACGGGTGGCTGCCCCTCGGCCCCCGCTCGCCACGAGCGTTCGCTCTCCCGGCTCGCGGCCACCTGAGCCCGCAGGGCCGCCTCAGGAGCAACTCAGGGCGCGATCGCGCCCAGCAGCGCCCTCGCGCAGAGATCCCGCACCTGTGCGCGGGGCAGCAGCTCCGGCTCCTCCAGCCACTCCAGGCAGACCGTCACCATGAAGGCGAGCCAGCCGCGCACGGCGAGGCGCAGGGCGGGCAGTTCGTGCGGGGTGGACGCGGTCTCGGGGTCCGCGGCGAGAGCCTGCAGAATCTGGTCCTCGTGGGCCGCCAGGCCTTCGCGATAGATCCTGCGGACCGTGGCGTCGCCCGTCTCCTCCGCCCGGTGGAAGGCGCGGAAGCCTTCGGCGTGCGACTCGACGTACGCGAGGAACGTGTCGAGGCCCGTGCCGATCTGCTCGCGGACGGGGACCCCGGGCACGGCCGCGGTCAGGCGCAGCATGCGTCTGCTCTCGCGCTGCACCACTGCGGCGAAGAAATCGCTCTTGGTCGGGAAATAGTGGTACAGCAGGCCACGTGACACACCGGCGATCTCCGCCACCCGCTCGACCCAGACGTCGTCGTACGGATTCTGGGCGAAGAGCCGCGCCCCGGCCGAGAGGAGCTGCTCCCTGCGCTCCTCGGTGCTGAGTCTGCGGCGCGTGCGCTCCTGCGGGTTCGCGGCCATGGGAGCACCTTACTTGACGCGGATTCAATAGCGGCACCAGACTGATGACCCTTATTGAATCCGCGTACAACAGGCTCAACGGGTCTGCGGCTCAAGGGAGATGGCACACATGGCGCAGGTGTCGCAGACATCGCAGGTGGGGAAGGGTGCCGGGACTCCTCCCAAGGGGTTCCGCAGTGCCGAGCTCGGCTGGCCGCGGCTCGACCTCATACCGCATCCGCCGCGCCGCCTGCCCCTGATCGGCGACGTCCTGGGCGCCCACGTCCGGACGCCGGTGCAGGATTCGATGCGCATCGGCAGCGGTCTCGGGCCCATCTTCCGCCGCAAGGCGTTCGGCAAGGAGATCGTCTTCGTCTGGGGCGCCGGGCTCGCGGCCGAGCTGGCCGACGAGTCGAGGTTCGCCAAGCATGTGGGTCTCGGCGTCGCCAATCTGCGGCCGGTGGCCGGTGACGGCCTGTTCACGGCGTACAACCACGAGCCCAACTGGCAGCTCGCGCACGACATCCTCGCGCCCGGCTTCAGCCGCGACGCGATGGCCGGCTATCACCCGCTGATGCTGGACGTCGCCCGGCAGCTGACCGCGCGCTGGGACGCGCGCGAGGAGTCCGGCAGGCCGGTGGACGTGCCCGGCGACATGACCAAGCTGACCCTGGAGACGATCTCCCGCACCGGCTTCGGGCACGACTTCGGTTCCTTCGAGCGCTCCCGGCCTCACCCTTTCGTGTCGGCCATGGTCGGCACGCTCTCCCACGCCCAGCGCCGCAACGTCGTGCCGCCCGCGCTCGCCCCGCTGCTGCTGCGCGGCGCCACCCGGCGCAACGCCGCCGACATGGACTATCTCAACCGCACCGTCGACGACGTGGTCGCCGCCCGCCGCGCCGCTTCGGGCCCCGGTGACGGCGACCTGCTCGACCGCATGCTGGAGGTCTCCCACCCCGACACCGGCGAGCGGCTCTCCGCCGAGAACATCCGCCGCCAGGTCATCACCTTCCTGGTCGCGGGGCACGAGACGACATCGGGCGCGCTGTCCTTCGCCCTGCACTACCTCTCGCGCTCCCCCGAAGTCCTGGCCCGCGCGCAGGCGGAGGTCGACGAGGTCTGGGGTGACGCGGCGGAGCCCGCGTACGAGCAGGTCGCCAAGCTCCGCTACCTGCGGCGCGTCCTCGACGAGTCGCTGCGGCTGTGGCCGACCGCGCCCGGCTTCTCGCGCCAGGCCCTCCACGACACGACGATCGGCGGTGTGCACCCGATGCGCGAGGGGGCCTGGGCGCTCGTCCTCGCCACACTGCTGCACCGCGACCCGGCGGCATGGGGCGAGCGGCCCGAGGAGTTCGACCCCGACCGGTTCGCCCCTTCGGCGGTACGGGCGCGGCCCGCCCATGTCTTCAAGCCGTTCGGGACGGGCGCGCGGGCCTGCATCGGCCGTCAGTTCGCGCTGCACGAGGCGACGTTGGTACTCGGCCTGCTGCTGCGCCGCTACGACCTGCACGCCGACCCCGCCTACCGTCTGCGGGTCGTCGAGCGCCTCACGCTCATGCCGGAGGGCCTCACGCTGCGGCTCACCCGCCGCGCCGCGACCGCCTAGAGCCCGATTGTCAGACCCGTGCGCAAGAGTGGAGGGTCCACCGGTGCGAGCCATCGGCCCTTGTGACCCCGCGCAGAGGAGCTCTCGACATGACCAGCACGCCGACCCCGGAACTGGCCGCCGCCCAGGCCTGCTTGCGGCTGCTGCACACCGCACGGGCCGCACTGTCCGGCCCCTCACCGGCAGCGGCGGCCTCGCTGCTCGCCGGACCCATGGCGGAGGCGGACGAGGCGCTGCGCCGCGCGGGCCTGACGGGCAACGAGGCCGAGCTCCTGAACAGGATCTACGACCTGGAGCCCGACCGCCCCGGCCCCCTGTCCTGCCCCGCCTCGGCTAGTTCGGCTCCATCGATCCCCTAGGCTCCCCGGGCCCCGTCGATTCCTTCGGTTTCCAGGTGAACTTGTCGCCGCCCACCCAGCGCACCTGATCCGGGTCGTCCACGTCGTGCACGACATGACCCGCCTGAGCGGCCACCTCCAGGACGTCGACAAGTTCCCTGGCCTCACCGACCACCTCGCCGTCGAGTTCGACGATGCGAAAAGGCGGTCGGCCGGGATTGACGCCAAGGACCGTGATCCGAGGGTTCGCCACGTAGAGGTATGCGCTTTCGGTCATGTGTGGAGGCTTCCACGCTCCGGCTCCGTCATGACCATCACGACCTGCGCGTTCGGCCGCTCGGGCTACGGACCGGTCGTCTCGGGGCGCCCGACGAGCCGCTCGGCCGCCGAGCGCGCCGAGGCGAGGGCCCCCTTGCGGTCCGCGCCCCGCTGTCCGAGGACGACACGGGTGCTCAGGCCGTCGAGAAGAGCGAGGAGTTCCTCTGCCCGCCCCGCGGCGTCGTCCACCGCGAAGGCGTCCTTGGCCGCGCCCTGGGTGAGCAGGGCCTCCAGATCCGCCTGCCAGCCGCGGTCGAGCTCGTCCTGGGCCGTGCGGAGCGGTTCGTTCGCCCCGGCGCGCGCCCACAACTCGATCCACAGCATCCAGCGGGGGTCACGCGGTCCCTTGGGCAGATACATCCGCAGGAACCGGTCGAGCTTGCGGGCGGGGGCCGCACGCCCCGCGAGCAGCGCGCGCCGGTCCTCGCTCAGCGCGGCCTCGCTCCAGGTCAGCGCCTCCAGGAGCAGGCGGTCCTTGCTGCCGAAGTAGTACAGGATGTGGCCGCCGCTGGTGCCGAGACGCTCGGCGAGCGCGGACATGGTCAGCGCGGCGAGGCCGTCCTCGGCGATCGCCGTCATCGCCTCCTCCAGCATCCGGTCCCGGGCGACCTGCCCGTCCCGCCGTCGTGCCACGCCTGCTCCCGTTCCGGTCCCCGCGTCCCGCTCCACCCGCCGACCCTATCCCCGCCGCCCGCGACCGATTTCCCGCAGGGTCTTGACGGCACCGAGGACCGTGGCGCATTTTGAATGCCGTTCTAGGTAATAGAACGGCATTCAAAGTCTGGGTGCCGGAGAGTGAGGTGCCCGCATGACGCAAGAGGCCCCGGTTTCCCCCGGAACGACCACCGGGAAGACCGCCGGAACGACCCCCACCGGGATCGGCACCGGCGTCACCAGCGACGAGGTGTTCCGGGTCGAGACCCACGGCATCGACCCGATCCCGGACGAGGACAGACACGGCAGCGCCAAGGACCTGTTCTGGCTCTGGTTCGGCTCCAACCTGACCTTCACCTACGTCATCAACGGCGCCCTCGCCGTCAGCTTCGGCCTCAGCTTCTGGCAGGCCACCGCCGTGGTCGTGATCGGCGGGCTCTCCTTCTTCGTCATCAGCGCGGCCGGACTCAGCGGCATCCGCACCGGGACCGCGACCCTCGTCATCTCCCGCGCCGCCTTCGGCGTCCTCGGGAACTTCCCCGCCGGGCTGCTCAACTGGGTGGTCTCCATCGGCTACACCATCGTGAACACCGTGGTCGGCACGCTGGCACTCGAAGCCCTCTTCGCCGACCTCGGCTGGGCGGGCGGTGACGCGGCACGTGCGCTCGCCCTCGCGGTGACCCTTGCGATGACCTTCGCCGTGGCCATGTGGGGCCATGCCACCGTGCAGCTCGCCGAGCGCTGGATGGCGTACGTGCTGGCGGCCGGCTTCGGGGTGCTGCTCGTGTGCGTGCTGCCCGACGCCGAGTTCGGCGCCGCCGCGGGTGGTTCAGCGGGTTTCTCCGGCTGGACGCTCGCGTTCGTGGTGATGCTCGCCGGGCCGTTCTCGTATCTGCCGATGCCCGCCGACTACACCCGCTACCTGCCCCGGGACACCTCACTGCGCTCGATCACCGTCGCCGGCGCGCTCGGCGGTCTCGTCTCCTCCGTGGCGCTCGGTGTGGCAGGCGTCGCGGCCGCCACACAGGCGGACATGACGGACGCGGTCGCGGGGGTGGAGAAGCTGCTTCCGGGCTGGTTCCAGCCGGTGTTCCTGCTCCTTGTGCTCGGTGGCTCGGTCACCAACTCGATCCTCACGCTCTACTCCTCCAGCCTCAACCTGCAGGTCCTCGGCATCCCGTGGAGCCGTGCCAGGGCCATCGTCATCAGCGTCGTCGTGACGGGGCTCGGCTCGCTCGGCGCGCTCTTCTACACCGACTTCACCGAGTCGCTGCTCAGCTTCCTCTCGCTCCTGATCATCGTGTTCGCGCCCTGGGGCGGAGTGTTCCTCGCCGACATGCTGCTGCGGCGCTGCCGGTACGACACCGCGGCCCTGCACACCACCGGCCGCGAGGGGGCCTACTGGTACCAAGCCGGTTTCCATCCCGCCGGGACGGCAGCCCTGGTCGCCGGGATGGCCTTCGCCGCGCTGACCTGCGACTCGGAGCTGTGGACAGGGCCGCTGGTCGCGCCGCTCGGCGGCGGTGACCTCACCCTGCTCGGCTCGGTCGTCGCCGGGCTCACGTACTGGGCGCTGGCCGGCCGCGGCGTGCGCGCGTCCCTGCCGGTCTCCACCTGAAGTGTCCTCCGCCCCGTCCCTGACGACACGAACCACCCGTACCTCCCCAGGAGTTCACCTCTCATGACCAGCACCATCCCCCGGCCCGCGGATCTCGTCCTGCGCAACGCCCGCATCCACACCGTCGACCCGGACCACCCCTCGGCCGAGGCACTCGCCGTCCTCGACGGGCGCATCGCCTGGCTCGGTCGCGACGCGGACGCGGACGCCTGGACCGGCGCGGGCACACGGGTCGTCGACGCCGCCGGGCGACTGGTCCTGCCCGGCTTCATCGACGCCCACAACCACGTGCGCCTCGGCTCCGACGACGCCTGCGTCCAGCTCGCCGGCGCCCGCACCCTCGACGAGATCCACGCCCGCATCCGCGCCTGGCGCACCGAGAATCCTGGCGCGGACTGGATCGAGGCGGAGGCGTTCGACTACTCCGCCATCCCCGGCGGCCGCATGCCGGACGCCGCCGACCTCGACCCCGTGACCGGCGACACCCCGGCCTTCGTCCTGAGCTACGACGTCCACACCGCCTGGCTCAACACGGCCGCGCTGCGCAGGCTCGGCGTCGACCGCGACCGTACGTCGCTGCCGTTCGGCCGCGCCGAGACCGACCCGGAGACAGGCGAACCCACCGGTTTCATCAAGGACTTCGCCGTCAAGGGTCTCTCCCGCGACGGGCATCGGGCACTGCGCGAGCTCGGCCTGCCGTGGGCCTCGCCCGACCGGCAGTACGGGCGGCTGGCCAAGAGCCTGGACGACGCGATCGGCTACGGCATCACCACGGTCGTCGAACCGCAGAACTCCCTGGACGACCTGGAGCTGTTCACCCGCGCCCGCGCCGAGGGGCGGCTGCGCTCACGCGTCGTCGCGGCGCTCTTCCATCCGCGCGGCACGTCCGACGCGGACCTGGACGACTTCGCGGACGCCGCACGCCGGTTCGCGGACGACCGGCTGCGGGTCGGCCCGCTCAAGCTCTACATCGACGATGTCGTCGAGCCGCGTACGGCCGCGCTGCTCGAGCCCTACTCCGGGTGCGGCAAGCACCGGGGCGACACGTTCTACCCCGCGGACGAGTTCGCGGGGCTGCTCGCGAAACTGGACGCCCGCGGTTTCCAGTGCTTCGTGCACGCCACCGGCGACCGGGGCATCCGCACGGTCCTCGACGCCGTCGAGCACGCACGTGCCCTCAACGGACCGCGCGACGCCCGCCACCAGGTCGTGCACGTCGAGTGCCTGGACCCCGCCGACACCCCGCGCTTCGCCGAACTCGGCGTCGTGGCCTGCATGCAGCCACGCCACTGCGCCCCCGAGATCGCGGGCCCCGGCCAGGACTGGGCGGAGAACATCGGCGCCGACCGGTGGCACAAGGCCTGGCCGATGCGGAGCCTGCACGAGGCGGGGGCCGTCCTCGCGCTCTCCAGCGACTGGAACGTCGCCGAGATGGACCCCATGGCGGGCATCTACACCGCGCTCACCCGTCGCCCCCTCGGCGGTGGCGAGGCCTGGCAGCCGGACGAGACGCTCGACGTGGAGACCGCCGTGCACGGCTACACGATGGGTTCCGCGTACGCCAACTTCCTTGAGGACGAGCGGGGTTCGCTGACGGTGGGCAAGCTGGCGGACTTCGTCGTCCTGTCCCGGGACATCCTGCGCGTACGTCCCGAGGACATCCCGGGGACGAGGGCCGAGGTCGTGGTGGTGGGCGGCGAGGTGACAGTGGAGTAACCAAGCCCGTTCAGGAGCCGAGAGCTTCGCACTCCCTCAGTCGTGCTCCACGGACAGCGGATCGAAGGCTATTCGGGTCACGGAGCCGTCCTCCGTCCAGCGCACCTCGACGGTGTCCTCCGTCGCGCTCACCACGGTGGCGGTGTCCGCCAGGGACGTGGGCTCCGGCTCGGCGGTGAGTGTGGCCAGCGCCGCATACACGGCTGTGCCCTCCGCCGCGGCCGTGAGTCGCGGCAGGCGGGCCCACCGGGTGAAGGCCGTGCCCTGGGGTGCGCGTTGTTCGTCCTGGCCGGTCCAGCCGTGCAGGGGGTGCAGCGCGGAGAGCAAGGACTCGTCCGGGCCTGTCGCCCAGCCCGTGTGGGTGACGCGGGCGCCGTGCGGTGCGCCGACGACACGGTGCGCGCGCAGTTCGTGGCGGCCCTTGGCCACGGTGACGCTCTCCACGCGCAGCCCCGGCACCATGGGCGGTCCGCTCACGAAGGCGGGGGTGTGCCGGGACGCCGCCCAGCCCCAGCCGTCGCCCTGACCGGCGCCCAGCGGCTGGATACGGGCGCGGGCACTGCGCGCTCCCGCCACCTCCACCGCGACGTGATTGTCCGGGGTGTTGCCGCGTGCCGTGGGGCCGGTCCGCGTGGAGTAGGCCTGGCGGGCGTAGAGCGGATCCTCGTGGGCCGCGGTCTCGGCCTCGTGCGGGCGGGCGTGATCGCTGCCGTGGTTGTGCAGCCGTACGATCCCGTCGGCGCGGGTGCTCTGCACGAGCAGGCCCGGCGCGGGCAGCGCGAGAACCGTGTCGCGGCTCTCGCTGGGCGCGGGTTCCTCCGTGGCGGTCCACAGAGGATGGGTGGCCGGTGCCAGGAGGCCGACGAACGCCTTCGACGCCCAGTACGGCGACGCCGGACCGGAGTAGGACTGGAGGCTCGCGTCATGCGGGCCGTGCCAGCCGAGGCTGAGCAGTCCGTCGGCGCCGACGGAACCGCGGTCCAGGAAATAGCGCAGTGATCCGCTGAGGAGCCGGCGCGATGTGCCCGGGCTCCAGGGCGTGTGGCCGGTGAGCGCGCCGAGGGCCACGGACGCGCCGGCGGCGAAACGGTAGGTCAGGGAACGGCCGAAGTGGATCGGGGCGCCGTCGGAGCCGAAGAGGAGTCCGAAGCTCTCCAGGTGCTCGCTCAGACGGGCACCGTGCCGCGCCAACTCACCTTCATCCGCGGCTAGCTGGGCGTCCAGCGTCGGGTAGAGGTGCAGGGCCCAGCCGTTGTAGTGGTCGAAGGCCCGGCCGTCTCCGTCGGCGTACCAGCCCTGGCCGCGATACCAGGTCTCCAAAAGTCCGAGCGCCCGCTCACGCACTCTGGCCGTCTCCGCGTCGCCGCGGCCCACCGACTCCAGGAATCCGGCCACGGTGTACGGGAAGAGGTACCAGTTGTTGGGCGCGGGGACATGACGTATCGCGCCGCGCAGCCACTGCTCCGCCCGGTCCTGCACGTCGGTGTCGAGCCGGTCCCACAGCCAGGGACGGGTCAGCCGCAGGCCGAGGGCCACGGATGCCGACTCCACCATCGGCTGGCCCTGGTCATGGTGGTCGAGGATCACCGGCCAGGACTCGGCGTCGTCGAGGCCGGGTGTGCGGGTGCCCGCCGCGAGACCTTCCGCGTACCGGTCGAGCCAGCCGTGCGGGTCCTTGCCCTCGGCGCCCGCCACGCGGAACGCGGCGGCGAGGAGGGTGCGGGCATACCCTTCAAGGCCGTCCGACCGTACGCCGGACGCGGAGGGCCGTCCCGGCAGGTCGAGCAGGGCGCCACGAGGGGTCGCCCACTTCCATGCGGCGCCCAGGAGACCGTCGGCGGCGGCCTCCCAGTGCGCGCGCGTGTAGCCGGTGTGGGGGCTCAACTCCCGGTTTTCCTCGGGCAGTCCGGGGATGCTCATGCGAGGTAGGCCAGCCTTTCGCGTCGTACGGCATGGGCGAGACCGTCGCCCGCGGCCCAGCGGCCGACTTCGGTGACGGCGAGATCGGCGAGACGCCCCCACTCGTTGCCCTGGGAACCCGCGAGGTGGGGGGTGATCATGACGTGGTCGCAGTCCCACAACGGGTGGTCGTGGGGCAGGACTTCGGGGTCGGTGACGTCCAGGACGGCGCGGACACGGCCGGCCAGCGCGGCTTCGGTGAGTGCGTCCTGGTCCAGGACGGCGCCGCGGGCCGTGTTGATGAGCACCGCCTCATGGCGCATCGCGGCGATCAGTTCCCGGCCGACGAGACCGCGGGTGGCGGGCAGCAGCGGGGTGTGGACGCTGACGACGTCGCTGCTCGCGAACAACTCCCGGATGCCGACGGGCCGTACGCCGAGCCGCACGGCTTCCTCGTCGGACACGTACGGGTCGTGCAGCAGCACCTGGAGGTCGTAGGGGCGAAGGAGTTCGATGACGCGGCGGCCGATCATCGAGGCGGACAGCACGCCGACCGTACGGCGGTAGTTGCCCACGCCGTGCGACAGGCCGAGCCATTCGTCGCGGCGCCGGATGGCCTTGAACTCCCGGGCCCGCTCCATGACACGCTTGCCGCTGAGCAGGATCATGGCGATCGTGTACTCGGCGACGGGCAGGGCGTTGGCCGCGGCTGCCGATGACACCGCGATGCCGCGGTCCCAGCACTCAGGGGTGATGTGGCCGCGTACCGACCCCGCGGTGTGGACGACGGCCCGCAGCCGGGGCGCTGCCGCGAGCGCGGCGGCGTCCAGCGGCGGACAGCCCCAGCCGGTGACCAGGACCTCCACGTCCCGGAGCACGGCGCGTGCCCGCTCCGTGGTGAAGTCGTCCAGGACGGTGTCAGGCACCAGATCGCAGACGCGGCCGAGTGCCGCCAGGGCGTCGGGGCCGTACACGGCTCTGGCCGCGTCCGGGGCCATGGCGAGCGCGGTACGCGGACGGTGGCTGCCGTTCTTCAACAGTTTCCCTTTCACATGGCTCACATGCTCACTCGGCCGGTTCCTTCGGCCGTGTTCGCATGCCTCACTTGACCGAGCCCGCGGTCAGACCCGACTTCCAGAAGCGTTGCAGCAGAATGAAGGCGAGGATCAGCGGCAGCACCGCGAGGAGCGAACCAATGATCACCACGGGGTAGTACTCGGGCGAGACGGTGGCCGAGCTGTTCCAGGTGTAGAGGCCGAGGCTGACCGGGTAAAGCTTCTCGTCCGAGAGCATCACCATCGGCAGGAAGAAGTTGTTCCAGATGGCGGTGAGCTGGAAGAGGAAGACCGTGACCAGTCCCGGGCCCAGCATGCGCAGAGAGACGCGCACATAGGTGGTCAGCTCCCCCGCGCCGTCCACCCGAGCCGCTTCGAGTACCTCGTCGGGCACGTATCCCTGGCTGAAGATCCGGCCCAGATAGACGCCGAAGGGGTTGAACAGGACCGGGATGAACACCGCCCAGAAGGTGTCGACCACCCCCGTGGCCGATGCCATCAGGTAGAGCGGCAGCGCGAGCACGGTCTGCGGCACCATCACCGCGGCGAGCACCAGGCCGAAGACCTTCTCCTTGTGCGCGAAGCGGTACTTGTCGAAGGCGTAGCCGCAGGCGACGCTCACCAGGGCGCTGATCGCGGCGCCCAGGACGGCGTAAAGGAGGCTGTTGGTGTACCAGCGGCCGTAGAGCCCGCCGTCCATCGCGAAGAGGTCGCGCAGGTTCTGCACGAAGGAGAAGTCGGTCAGCGAGAAGAAGTTGCTGCTGAACAGCGCGTCGCGGTTCTTGGACGCGGCGAGCACCAGCCACAGCACGGGCAGCAGCGTGTAGAGCACCGCGACGCCGACCACGGTGTTCACGACGGTGCGGCCCAGGAGGCGGGGGCGGTGCGCGCTGAGGGTGTCGGCGCTCATCGTGCGGCCTCCTTCTGGGAGCGGTTGGTCCAGCGGGTGACGCCGTAGGAGAGGGCGACCGTGCACAGGAGCAGGATCACCGAAGCGGCGGCTGCCAGGCCGTAGTTGTTACGGGTGAAGGCCGCGTCGTAGATGTACATGCTGGGCGAGAAGCGCGAGTTGATCATCGGGGACGACTGGCTGAGCAGCATCGGTTCGGTGAACAGCTGCATCGCCCAGATCAGGGTGAACATCGCGACCATGACGATCGAGGAGCGCACCAGGGGCGCCTTGACCTGCAGTGCGGTGCGCACCGGTCCCGCGCCGTCGACAACAGCCGCTTCGATCACTTCGCGGGGCACGGCCTGCAGGGCGGCGTAGAAGATGACCATGTTGTAGCCGAGGTTGCTCCACAGGGCGATGTTCACGATCGACGGGAGCACGGTGTTCACGCCGAGGAAGTCGATGTGGATGTCGCCCTTGGAGAGCACGTCGACGACCGGGCTGAGACCGGGCGTGTAGAGGTACAGCCAGATGAGCGCCGCGATGATGCCCGGCACCGCGTGCGGCAGGAAGAGCCCCAACTGGGCCCAGGCGCGCAGCCGTACGACGCCCGAGTCGAGCAGCAGGGCGAGGCCGAGCGCGCCGGCCACCATCAGCGGGATGTAGATCAGGCAGTAGAGGGCGACCAGGCCGAGGCTGCCGAGGAAGGTCGGGTCGGTGAGGACGGCCGTGTAGCTGCGCAGGCCCACGAAGACCGTGCGTTCCGGGCCGAAGCCGAGGCCCGGCTGGTCGTCGCTGAAGAAGCTCAGCCAGACCGCGGTGCCCACGGGTATCAGGAAGACCGTCAGGAGCAGGATCAGGAAAGGAGTCATCAGGACGCCGCACGCCATGTGTTCGCCGCGTCGCGCACGCGTGCGAGCGCGGCGGTCGGGGACGGGGGCATCGGCGGTGCGGGTGGCGCGGGCCGGGGGCGCGGTCGTGGTCATCGGGGGTCACCTGCCTTTCTGCTGGTGCTCGTCGGCGTACGGGGTTCTTGCGCCGGGGGCGCTCGGGCCGCTCATGTGCTGTGCTCGGTGGTGGCGAGACCGAGGGCCTTGAGATCGGGCATGGTGCCGTCGTGCGCCGCGCGCACGGCGTCGAGCAGGGAACCCTTGCCGCCGCCCGCGCGGGCGAAGCCGTCCTGCATCACCTTCTGGGTGGCGGTCATGCGCGGCCCCCAGACCCAGCCGTCGCGGATCGACTCCGCCTGCTGCTCGAAGAGGCGGTAGATGTCCTGACCGGAGTAGTAGGCGCGGTCGAAGGCGGTGCGGCCCACGGAGACCAGGTCGGGGACGGCCGGGTACTGGCTGCTGGTGCCGCTGGAGAGCCGGGCGCGCAGGGCGTCGGGGTGCGAGACCTGCCATTCGATGAACTCCATCGCGGCCTCGGGGTGCCGGGAGTCCTTGGTGACGGCGAACGTGGAGCCGCCGTGGGTGCCGACGACCGGGCTCCCGGGGTCCCACTGCGGCAGCGGGGCGATGGCCCACTGCCCCTTCTGGCCGGGCCTGGCGTTCATCTGCGCGCCCGCGTCCCAGGCACCGCTGAGCCGGGCAAGGACCAGCCCTTCCGCGAGCTGGGAGTCGTAGTGCCGGCTCTCGGAGGCGTTGACGAAGAGCAGTTCCTCGTCGATGAGGCGCTGCCAGTACGCCGCGACCTCGCGGGTGGGGCGGTCCGTAAGGGAGACGTTCCAGGCGCCCTGACGGGTGTCGAACCACTGGGCGCCTGCCTGCCACGCCCACGCGGCGAACTGAGGTCCGCCGTCGGTGGGGAAGAGTGCGATGCGCCGGTCGCGCGACTTGCCCCGCACGGTGCGGGCGACTTCCGTGAACTCGTCCCAGGTGCGCGGCACTTCGAGCCCGTACCGATCGAACAGGTCGGAGCGGTAGTGCAGCACCATCGGCTCCACGTCGAGCGGCACGGAGTAGATCCGCTTCTCGAAGGTGGTGAGGCCGAGGGCCTGCGGCAGCAGTCTGGCGCGCAGGCGGTCGCTGACGAGTGAGGTGATGTCCCGGGCGACGCCGTCGATGGCGTAGCCGGGCACCTGGGGGTACTCGAGGGTGGCGACGTCCGGGGCGTTGCCTGCCCGGGCCGCGTTGCTGAGCTTGGCGTATCCGCCCATGGCGCCGGACGGGATCTGCTGGAACTCGACCTGGACGCGGTCGTGGGTCTTGTTGAAGGCGTCGACCACTTCCTGGCTTCCGCGCAAGGCGGACCAGAACGTGACGCGTGTGGTGCCGCCCTTGCTGCTCGATGTACGGCCGGTGCTGCCCGAACAGGCGCTGAGCGCACCTGCCATGGGAACTGCGGCTGTCACGGCGAGCAGGGACCGGCGGCTCGGTCGACCAGGCATGGGTGCCTCCCGCGGCTCTTGTTCGGGACACGGGAATCCTGATCGCGTGAACGGTGCCGGTCAATAGACCGATCAAAAGAAACTGAAGCGGTCAAACGATCGCGATGTCGGTGGTGGATCCGCGGACCTTGAGTTCCGGCAGCAGCTCCACGCGCTGCGCCGGACCGGCGCCAGCACCCGTCAACTCGTCGAGCCTGCGCAGCAGTAGGCCGGCCGCCGTGCGCCCCACCTCGTGCTTCGGCGGGGACACGGCGGTCAGCGGAGTGCTGCCGAGCGCGGCCACCACGTCGTCGTACGCCACGACCGAGCAGTCCTGCGGCACCCGCACCCCGCGGTCCATGAGCTGTTGCACGAGCATCAGCGCGTCGACGTCACCGTGCAGCACGGCAGCCGTCGCCCCGCGCTCGCGCAGCCGCGCCGCGAGATCGAGCGGCTCGCGCGACCGGCCGGGGCCCGCGCCCTCGGCGCTCAGCATGACGCTCCAGTCCTCGGCCTCGCTCCTGGCGGCCGCGATCTCGGCGAAGGCGGCACGCAGGGCGCGGGCCGTCGGGCTGTCGTCGCGCGCGGCCAGGACGATCCGCCGGTGACCGAGCCGCACGAGGTGGTCGACGGCGAGATGGATGCCGTACCAGTGGTCGGTGCAGACCGAGTCCATGGCGTGCAGCGCACTGCCCGCGCGCGGGCGCCGCTCCATCAGGACGGTGGGCACGCCCGAAGCCGCCAGCCAGGCGTAGTCCGCCTCCTCCTCGGCCTCGGTGCGCCAGCGCGGGGCGATGAGCAGACCCCGTACGTCTTCGGCCAACACCCGCTCGACCAGGGGCCGTTCGGCGCCTTCCACCTGCGGCGCGATGTGCAGAGCGACCCGGATGCCGGCCTCGCTCAGAACGCCTCGGGCGCCGTGCATCGTCTCGTACAGGTAGGTGTGCCGCTCCGGCACCATCAGCGCCACGGCGCCGCCGCTCGCCACGGGTTCGGCGGGGGCGGCGCCGCGCTCCACGGGGCCGATCGAACGCGCCACCCCGTGCCCGCGCCGCAGCCTGCCCTCCTGGGCCAGGTCCTCGACGTCCCGGCGCACGGTGATCACCGAGACCTCCAGGTCGTCGGCGAGATCGCTCAACCGCGCCTCACCGCGCGACTCCACGACCGCGAGTATCCGCTGCCGCCTGACATCCCTCGGCTCCCGCATGCTGCCGGCCCCCTCGCGACGTACTCGTCAGGTGTTCGTTTGAGCGTTTCGCTGGAGGATATCGATCGTCGTCCCGTCTGTGTCCAGGTCGGCGATGTTCGTCACTGGCGGCTGAGCGAGCGGGTGATGCCGGCCGCGACCGTGGTGACCAGGACCCAGCCCGTGGCGACAAGCAGATACGAGAGCCACTGGTACCAGCCGTCGGGCGCGTACGCCTGCTCCTGGCCGAAGCCGATGATCGGGATGAGCAGGTCGAGGGTGTAGAAGACGGGGTTGAAGTCGGGCGCCTCGTCCGACTTCAGGGCGGGCGGATGGTGCAGGGCGAAGGCGAGCGCGCCGGTGAGCAGCAGGACGAGCAGCCATCCGGCCGCGCGCATGGGCCGGAATCCGTAGCCCACCGTCACGTCTTGGAGGTGCCCCCAGGACCTGGCGTACGGCGGCAGGGTCCGCCGGTGGCGGCGGAGCTTGGCCAGCTGCACGGTGCGGGCGGCGGCCTCGTCGCCCACTGTGCGGTACGCGGCGGCCAACTGCTCGTAGCCCTGCGGCAGATAGCCGCCCGCCTCGCGCTCCAGGAGCGGAAGCCGCTGCTCGGCGGGCAGGTGCGGGGCGAGCCGCTGGTACGCGAGGCCGTCGAGCTTCACCTCGCCCGGCCACACCTCCGGAGGGACGTGCAGCAGGTCGAGCTGGGAGCGGCGCAGATTGACGGTGCCCTGGATCGGCGCGGCCTCCCGCAGCCACAGCTCGCCTATGACGCAGCTGCTGGCGCGCAGGGCCGTGCCGCCGGGGTGGGAGAGGCGGGCGTAGGCGAGATTGACGTGACGGGGGATTCTGGCTCCGCTGAGATTGAGCGTGCCGTCGGCGCGCAGCCGCTGGGCCCGCAGATCGGTGCCGACGGACAAGGTCTCGGCGTGCAGGGCGACTTCACCGGGGGCGCTCAGTTCGGCGTCGTCGAGGTTGACCTGGCCTCCCACGGTGGCGCCGTTCAGCCGGACCTGTCCGTGAGCGACCAGGCCGACGGCCCATACGTCGGTGCCGATGTCCGCGTGGTTCAGCTGCAGCACGGCTTCGGCCGCCGCCGCGGGGCCCGGCCCGCCCGGTGCGGACGGCTCATCGGGGGCGGGCGGGTCGCCGGGGCCGGGCGGGGTGCCGAGCTCCGCGCCGTTGGCGAAGAAGGCGCCGGCGATCTGCGCGCCCGCGAGCCGTACGGGGCCCGTGATCCGGCTGCAGGTGATCCGCAGGACCAGCTCCACCCGGAGGGTTCCCGCCGTCAGGCCGGGCAGGACGGAGTCGCTCAGCACGAGGGCGCGGACCTGGGCCCCGTACAGGTTCGGCGTGTCCTCGAAGTGGCAGGACCGCAGCCGTACGGGGTGCTCGACCGTTCCGTACCTGAGGTCGAGGCATCCGGTGATGCGCGCGCCCGTCAGCTTCACGCCGGCGATCTCGCCGTCCCGCGTCGGGCCGTTGAGCAGCAGCGCGCGCAACACCTCGGCGCGTACGGTCCGTTCGGGTCCCCAGGAGTCACCCGCCCCGGGGTCGTCGTCGGGGCCTTCACGGAAGTCGACGCCCTCGCCCAGCGGGAACGCCTGCCGGACGCGGTGCTCCGCCGGGGTCAGGTCGGTGATCTCCATCGCCGGGATGCTGTCGTGGCCGCGTCCGGACTGTCAACCACGGCTCCGCCCCACGGACTCGGGCCGCGTTAGGAACGGGCTCGGCCCCCTGACAGGAACAGCCCCTGCCCCTAATTCGAAATGGGACCCATTTTCATATAGCCTCGGTGCCGCACCGCCGAGAGAGGACCCGAACCCATGGCCGTACCCAAGCGGAAGATGTCCCGCAGCAACACCCGTCACCGCCGCGCGCAGTGGAAGGCCACCACCCCGCAGCTCGTGCCGGTCACCGTCGACGGCTCCGCCTACCTGGTACCCCAGCGGCTGGCCAAGGCGTACGAGCGCGGGCTGCTGCGCCCCGAGGGCTGACCCCGCCCGCGCGCACACCGGCCCACGCCGCCTCACAGGAGCAGCCGCAGCATCTGCGCACAGGCCTCCCCCTCGTCCGCGTGCCGGGCGAGGGGGTGATGCGTTCCGCGTTCGTACGTTCCGCTCTCCCACGCCTCGCCGTCCTCGGTCCTCCGCAGGTAGACGAAGTCGGGGGGCGTGGGGGACGGTTCATGGACGCCCTCGATCCAGTAGTAGCCGTCGGCGACCCCCGCGTCGCGCAGGGCGGCGGGCAGTCCACGGACGTCCATCGGCGCGGCGCTCCTTCGCGGCTAGTCGGTCGCGGGCTCGAGGTACCCGTGGTCGAGCAGCCACTTCACGTTCAGGCGCTGCCCCTCGCCCGGGTCGAGGAACACCGGGTCGAGCTTGATCTGCTGACCGCCGCCGGGCTGCGCGAACCAGGGGGCGATTCCGCCCTGCCAGACGGAGAACGGCTTGCTCACCTCGTAGACGCGGTAGTCACAGGCGACGGCGGCGTCACGGGTGTTGAGGTTCTGCGGGGGCAGCGCGCGTTCGGCATAGGAGTCACCGGCGGGGGCCAGGAACGATCCGTACTCCGATCCGAACCGGTCGAGCAGGTCGCCCTCTTCAAGCTCCTCGGGGTGCTTGTCGACCTGGCCGTTGACGGTCTCGAAGCCGTCGTTTGGCGGGTACTTCCAGCTGCCCGATGCGGCCGGGCCCTCCCAGTACTTCTTCAGGAAGGCCGACGGCGAAAGGCCGCCCGTGCGCTTCCATCCCTTGAGCAGCGGCCCCACCGGCTCCTGCCACTTCTTGGGGAGCCACTTCGGGCCGAGTCGGGCGTCCTTGTGGAACTCTCCGGTGCACGGCTCGCGCGGCGCCTGGGTCGCCGATGCCCCGCCCGCCGACGCCACGGGCTTCTGCTCGGCCGCCGCCGTCGCGGTGGGCGCGGCCGCCATCGCCGACGCCACGCCCAGCGCGGCCAGAACGGTCCGGATACGGATCACAGAACTGCGGTCCACTCAGCAACTCCTCGCGTGTCCACGGGTACGACAACAGCTCGCACACCGTATCCGAGCAGTGGCTCTCAGTGGTCAACTCCCGTCCCGGCGAGCCAGAACCGGCCATCGCGTCCCGGCAGTCGTCGGGCGGCAGGCGCCAGTCCTCAGGCAGCAGGCGGCAATCGGACGCGGAGACGTCACGCGCAACGTGCCCGCTCATGCGGGCGCTTCTAGGCGGGTGCTCCTAGGCGGGCCTGTTCAGGTTTCCCTCTTCGTCGTCCGGCGTGTCGAGGGCGGCGGGCATGCTGTCCAGGACGGTGAAGCTGCGGTCGAGGCGGGTGATGCGCAGCACCCGCCAGACGCGTGGACTGCTGCGGACCAGCCGCAGGGTGCGCCGCTTCGCGACGGCTCGGCCTTTGATGCGCACCAGCAGCCGCAGGCCGCCGGCGTCCAGAAACGTGACCTGCCTCAGGTCCACCACCACGTCAGCACCCGGCCGGTCCAATAACTCCGCTATGCGCGGCGCGAGTTCCAGATCCGCCCAGGCGTCCAGTTCGCCTCGGAACGTCAGAACGATCGATCCGTCGACCACACGGTGATGCAGCCCAAAGCCCGGGTCGGGCGTGCCCATGGTCCACCCCCCAACTTCCTACACCCCGCATACGAAGAGTAACGACAACGCGAGCGGCGCGGCCCTGAGGCCGGCGCCCGACGCCGCCGGGGTCTGGGGCGGCACCGCGAATGGCACCTACATCTTGCCCGCTCAGGGCCAGTTCATACCTCCGTGGGGCATCCCCGGCCACCTCGCGGCGCATATTCGCGGCCGATTCGCCGCGATTACTCTCCGTGTTCTACGTGGCGTTCTCGACAACGATCGTGCGCCACTCAAAGGGCCGCTGACGCTCGGCGCCACGACCCCGCCGACAGGGAGGGTGCGTTCCACGCCGTCTCGGGGGTCGGCGACCGGCCCCACGCCGCGGGTGCTGACGCAGAGGGCGGCCGCGACGGTGCGGGTGGTGCGGGCAAGCACTCCGGCGCCATCGATCCGGCGGTGACCAGTCCGGACCACCAGGGGTTTTCCGTCAGCGCGAGGCCGGAGCAGCGGTTGCGGCGCGGCGGGATGTCCGCCGCGCAGACCGCCGCGCCGGGGCCGGGGCCGGATGGCGGTGAGCTGGCGGACGTTGCTGACGGTGTCTCGGAAGTCGGACACCAGGAGCCCCGTTCAGGCCTGGTGAGCGAGCGCCGCGCCGGGCGCGTCAGGGCGTTGACGGAGACCGGGCCGAGGATCAGGTCAGGCAAGGAAGAACGGCGTGAACCAGTCGGGTAAAACCTCTTCGAGCGCGGCCCGAGAGGCACGCACGTCCACTCGGGCGCGGCCCGGAGTCGATTGACCCGCTGCCCGCGTCGCACGGAACGCACCCCGAGTTGCACCTCTTGCTCGTGGGGATTCCGGGCATCACTCTGTCTGCCACACGCGTCACCACCGACACATCGCACGCGTCACCGACACATGAGGAGCGGACATGGCGGCAGGGATGAACACCGGGTCCGACGGCCGGCCCGATGCGGACCGCTGGGGGCGGCGCGGGTTCATCGGTGCCGTCGCCGCCACCGCTGCCGCCGCTGTCGTCGCCACGCCCGCGTCCGCTTCCGCGTCCTCCCTGCAGGCGGTACGAGCGCCGCGCCGCGACCGGCCACTGTTCCTCGGCACCTACACCAGCCGGCCCGACGGGGGCGAGGGCCTCGGGCTTGCGACGTACGACGAGACAACGGGCGAGATCACGGCCACCGGCACACTGACGGGCGTACCCGACCCCTCCTACCTCTGCCTCCACCCCTCGGGCAGAACCCTCTACGCCGTCAATGAGCGGGAGCAGGGCAGCGTGAGCGCGATCGCGCTCTCCTCCGCGGGCCCCGAGGTCCTGGGAGCGCGAAGCACGGGTGGCGCCGGGCCCTGCCATCTGTCGGTACACCCGAGCGGTCGCTGGCTGCTCAGCGCGAACTACCTCTCCGGGAGCGTGGCCGTCCACCCGGTCCAACCATCGGGCGCTCTGGGAGAGTTGAGTGACGTGGTCACCCACTCCAGCCCGCCTCCCGGCCCGGGGCAGGAGGGCCCGCACGCCCACCAGATCGTGACGAGTCCGGACGGCGGGCATGTCCTCGCCGTCGACCTGGGCAACGACGCCGTCTACAGCTACCGCCTCGACACGAAGAAGGGGAAGCTGACCCGGGTCTCGTACGCCGTCCTGCGGCCGGGCGCCGGTCCGCGTCATCTCACCTTCCACCCCTCCGGGCGCTTCGCCTATCTGGCGAACGAGGTCGACAACACGGTGGTGGTCTGCGCGTACGACCCCGCGAGCGGACGGCTCACGCCCGGCGCCGCGCAGTCCACCGGTACCGGCGAAGGCACCAGCTACCCGGCGCAATTGCTCGTCACACGCGAGGGCACCTTCGCCTTCCTCGCCAACCGCGGGCACAACAGCCTCACGCGTTACGCGATCGAAGCGGGCGGCGCTCGGCTGCGGCTGCTCGACACGGTCCCCGTCGGCGGGGACTTCCCCCGGCACATCGCCTTCTCGCCGTCCGGGCGTCTGCTCTTCGCGGCCAACCAGAAGTCGAGCTCGGTGAGCGTCTTCCAGGTGGGAAAGGGCGGCCGGCTGCGCCTGACCGGGGAGCCGTTCGCCGCCCCGCTCGCCGTGTGCGCGCTGCCGCTCTAGGACGCGCGCACGCGCGCACCGGCCGTCGACCACGCCCCACGCGGACCTTATAGAGTCCCGTCGGGACAGGTGTCCCACTGGGACATCTCAGGTGTACAGTCGAAGGCATGAACAAGGCGAAGGAGTCCGGTTCAGGAGCCCCGGCCACGGACCCGGGCATCGAGGACCGCAGGCAGCGCAAGGCCCGGCAGACCCGGGAGGCGCTCGCCGACGCGGCCATCGACCTGATCCTGGAGCACGGCCTCGCGGCCGTCACCGTGGAGGCCGTCGCCGAGCGCGCCGATGTCACGCGCCGCACCTTCAGCCGCCATTTCGGCGGCAAGGAGGCGGCGGCGCTCGACTTCACCCGCGCCGACGGCGACCGCATCAACGCGGCCCTGCGCACCCGCCCCGCCGACGAGCCCCCGCTGGCCGCCTATCGCGCGGCCGTGCAGGACTGGCTCGCCGACCCGGAATCCCCCGGCCCGCACCGCCGGGCCCGGAGGCGGGCGCTGCTCGCGCTCGTCGACACGGAGCCCGCGTTGTTCGCCGCGTACGAACGCGTCCGGGTCGACGCCCAGGACGAGTCCGTCCGGATCATCGCCGACCGGCTCGGCACCGACCCCGCCCGGGACCAGCGTCCCGCCGTCGTCGTCGGTGCCGCCGCCGGAGTACTCACCGCCGCCCTGCGCAGCTGGGCCCGCGGCGGGCACGACAACGACGCAGACCTCGCCGCACATGTGGAGCAGGCCTACGCCGTCCTGACCGGGGAGGCAGCACTCGCCGCCCCCCACATCGGATGAGGAAAGCGAAGAGCACCATGAGCACCACCACTGCCGCCACCGGCGCCCCTGACTACGCCACCGAGTTCGCCGGCAAGACCGCCCTGGTCACCGGCGCCGCCTCCGGCATCGGTCTGGCCACCGCCCGTCGCCTGGGCGCGGGCGGCGCGACCGTCGTCATCGCCGACTTCAACGCCGAAGGCGCCGAGAAGGCCGCGGCCCAGCTTCTCGCGGAGGGCGTCAAGGCCGCCGCGGTGGCCGTGGACGTCACCGAGCCCGCTTCGGTCGAGGCCGCCGTGCGGTTCACCGTGGACACGTTCGGCGGGCTCGACCTCGCGGTCAACAACGCGGGCATCGGCGGGGAGAGCAAGCCCACGGGCGCGTACGACATCGACGTCTACAACCGCGTCATACGCACCAATCTCGACGGCGTCTTCTACTCGATGCGCTACGAACTCCCGGTCCTGGAGGCCGCGGGCGCGGGCGCCATCGTGAACGTGGCCTCGATCCTCGGCTCCGTCGGCTTCGCGGGCTCCCCCGCGTACGTCGCCGCCAAGCACGGCGTCGTCGGCCTCACCAAGACCGCCGCCGCCGAGTACGCCGCGAAGGGCATCCGCGTGAACGCGGTCGGCCCCGGCTTCATCGAGACTCCGCTCCTGCAGAGCATGGACAAGGAGGCGTACGACGCCCTCGTCTCTCTGCACCCGGCGGGCCGCCTCGGTCATTCCGAGGAGGTCGCCGAGCTGATCGTGTTCCTGCTCTCGGAGCGGGCCTCGTTCATCCACGGCAGCTACCACCTGGTGGACGGCGCGTACACCGCCCGCTGATCCCCGGCCGTCACCTGGCCTACGGCTTGGTGAAACCGACGTCCCGGGCCCTCGCGACGATCTCGACCTCGTCGCCGAGGGCCCATTCGGCGACCCGGGACACCATCGCCGCCGGGACCAGGTCGCTGATGCCCTCGGCGGCCGGAATGTCGTACGTCGCGTGCGCGTCGTGCGGCAGGACGACACGGAAGTCCAGCTCCAGGGCCGTACGCGCGGTCGCCATCACGCACATCTCGGACTGCACCCCGCAGAGGGCGAGATCGTGCACGCCCGCTTCGGAGAGCAGGTCGGCGAGTCCGGTTTCCTCGAAGCCGTCGTCGACGGTCTTGCGCAGGATCCTCTCGCCCCGGTCGGCGTCCGCCGGGAGGTGTATCTGCCAGCCGGGGGCGCCGGGTTCGTCGACGCTTCCCGGCTCTCCGTCGTTCTGGAGCTGGACGACGAGGGCGCCCGCGGCGCGGGCCCGCGTGATCAGGTCGGTCGTCCGGTCGAGGACGCGAGGCGCGTCGGGCACGGCGCCGTCGCCGGCGACGAAGGCGGACTGCATGTCGACGACGATCAGCGCCTGAACGTCCTTCGTGGGGTGTGGCCGCGGGGAGCCTTGCTGCGTGGGATGTGCCGATTGCTCACTCATGGCTCACCATCTTGCCGTTCGCCATGATCAGCCGTACGTCGCCCAGTGCCTCCACGTCCTTGAGCGGATCGCCGTGCACCGCGATCAGGTCGGCGCGGTGGCCCGCGGCCAGGCGTCCGACGTGGTCGGCGATGCCCAGGGCGTCGGCGGCCTCGGTGGTCGCCATGTCGATGACGCGGTGGGGTTCGATCCCCAAGTGCTGGTAGAAGCCGAGGCTCTGGGCCAGGCCGTCACAGCCCGCGCGCTGGACTCCGGCGTCCGTCCCCGCGATGAGCCGCGCGCCGTGCTCGGCCATCGTGCGGACCTGGTCGAACATCGCCTTGGCCCGCTCGGCGCCGAAGAACATGGGCAGCATCCGCCAGTTCGGGCTGATCGTGGGGCAGATCCGGATGCCCTTGGCGACGATGGCGTCCAGGACGTCCTCGCGCAGGTCGAAACCCTTGCCCGTCATCCATGTGCAGTGCTCGATGGTGTCGACGCCCGCCATCACGGCGGCCACGATCCCCGCGGTGCCGTGCCCATGGGCGGCGACCGGCAGTCCCGCCCGGTGCGCCTCACGGACGATCACCCGCAGTTCGGGGGCGTCGAACTGCGCCTGCCAGGTGGCGGGGCCGCCTTGGGTGAGGCCGCCGCCGGTGGCCATGACCTTGATGACGTCCGCGCCGAGCTCGGCGTTGCGCCGGACCAGGGCCCGCATCTCCCTCTCGCCCTCGACTTCACCACCGAGGAACCAGCAGTGGCCGCCTTTGGTGGTGAGCGGCGTCGTGGCGGCGACGATGCGAGGGCCTGGCACCCGGGACGCGGCGATCTCCTCGCGCAGGCGCAGGGTGAGGCGCCCGCGGTCCCCCAGATCGCGCACGGTGGTGACGCCGCTGCGCAGGAACTGCAGCGCACGCTCCTCCATCGCCGCCATGAGGGTGGTGTCGCTGTGCGCGTCCAGGACCGCCACGGGGTCCTTGCTCGCGTCGAAGACCAGGTGGACGTGGGCGTCGATGAGGCCGGGCAGCACCGTGGCCTCGGGCAGTGCGTACCGCCGCGACACGCCGCGTGCCAGGGGCTCGATCTCGGCCCGGGCGCCCGCGGCGACGATGTCGGTGCCCTCCGTCAGTACGGCGCCGTCTGTGACGTGCCGGCCACGCGGCCCTGTCAGAACCCGCCCTGCCGTGAGCAGCGTCTGGCTCATCTGGCTCATCTCTGCCTTTCCGGGAAGGAGTTCGAGGAGCTGGCGGTGATGCTGTGAAGCCAGTCTCCATGCTCCGTCACGGGAGGGCAGGAAGTCCGTCACGCGAAAGCCCGACGGGATGTTCGCGCGGCGTCCCGCGGGTACCCATAGCCTGGGCCGAGTGCCCGCACAGGACGTCGCAGGATGTGTCAGGACGGAGGTCAGGGTCTGATGAGCACGGAAGTCACGGTCCTCCTTGTCGGCGGCGCGATCCTGGTGGCCGCGACTCTCGCGGTCGCGATCGCGCTGCTCGTACGTCTGGTCCGCACACGGCGCACCCTGCGCGCGGCGGGGCTGCCGGTCGAACGCCAGTGGGTGTTCTGGGGGGCGGTCGCCTATCTCGTCCTGCCGGCCGATCTGCTCCCCGACCCGGTGTTTCTCGATGACATCGGTGTGCTCGTGCTCGCCCTGCGGTCCATGCGGTCGGCGAATTCAGGCGTCGGGGGTCGTGGGGCGCAGTAGGGGCCTGCGCAGGTGGCGGGCTTTGGTGAGCAGGACGTGCATGCGTTCGGTCACCTGGGCAAGGTCTTCGACGGGCTCGTCGAAGTCCAGCCGGACGTCCGCCTGGCTGCGCGCCTTCTCCAGGCGCAGTGTCAGGGCGTAGCGGTCGATGGCGAGCGGGCGGACGCGTACGACGCCGTGCAGGCTGTCCGCGCACACGAGCCTGGTCAGTTGCTCGACGGCGTCCTCGTGCGCGTCGGCGAGGTGGGTGAGCAGCCGTGCCTCCGCCTCGGCCAGCGGGTCGGGGGCGGCCAGGGCGAGTTCGTCGAGGTCGATGCCGACGCGGCCGCCTGCCGAGTCGTGCAGGACGGCACAGGTCGGCGCGAAGATGAATCCCTCCCCGTCGGGTACCAGTGACCCCGAGAGCCACAGCCGGGCCCGGATCCGGTCCCTGACCGGTACGGGGGCGACGTCGGCGAACTCGACCAGCGTGGACGGTTCGCCGCGCGGCGCGCAGATCATCGCGGTGGCCAGCGCACTGTCCGGGGGCGGTGACAGCAGCAGGATGCCCTCCGGCGTGACGCTGTGCGCGCCGACGAGTTCATCCCTGCCGATCTCCGTGGTCACCGCGCAGGACCAGGCGGTGGTGAGCAGTGAGCGAGCGCGTGCCGCTGCAGTGGGCACGGTCGTGCTGGCGTGACGGACACCCATCCTTCAACCTCCATTAGGTAAGCCTTGCCTAACTTATCGGAGATCGCGGGGCAGGGCCAGTACGCGAAAGGCCCCGCGCGGCGAACCACGCGGGGCCGATCGGATGCGCCGGACAGAGCGCCGGTCGCGTACGTCAGTTGACGCTCACGTCATGCGGTCAGGTCATGCGGTCAGGTCATGCGGTCAGTGACCGCGGGCGATCCACTCCTCCAGGTGGGGCGCCTCGGCGCCGACGGTCGTGCTGTCGCCGTGCCCGGTCCGCACCACCGTCTCCGGGGGCAGCGTGAGGAGGCGGTCCCTGATCGAGTCGACGATCGTCGGGAAGTCGCTGAACGACCGGCCCGTGGCCCCGGGACCGCCCGCGAAGAGCGTGTCGCCGGTGAAGACCGTGGCAAGGGCGGGCACGTGGAGACTGACGGCGCCCAGGCAGTGGCCCGGGGTGTGCAGGACCTTCAACGCCACGCCCGCCACCGCGAGTTCCTGCCCGTCGGCCAGCTCGCCGTCGGGGACCCGGTCGGGGTGGGTCTGCTTCCACAGCTCCGCGTCGGCGGGGTGCAGCAGGATCGGCGCGCCGGTGCGGTCGGCGAGCGCCGGGGCCGCGTCGATGTGGTCGTCGTGGGCGTGCGTGCACACGATCGCGACGACCCGGCGCTCGCCGACCGCCGCCGCGATGGCGTCCGCGTCGTGCGCCGCGTCGATGACGACGACCTCGCTGTCGTCCCCCACGATCCATACGTTGTTGTCGACGTCCCAGGTGCCTCCGTCGAGGGAGAACGTGCCCGAGGTGACCAGGTGATCGATGCGCGCGGCCATCAGAGCACCACCACCGAACGCAGGACGTTCCCATGATGCATTCGCTCGAACGCCTTCTCCACGTCGGCCAGGGCGATCGTCTCCGTGACGAACGCGTCCAGGTCCAGGCGGCCCTGCCGGTAGAGGTCGATGAGCATCGGGAAGTCGCGTGAGGGCAGGCAGTCGCCGTACCAGCTCGACTTGAGCGCGCCGCCGCGCCCGAAGACGTCGAGGAGCGGCAGGTCGATGCGCATGTCCGGAGTCGGCACGCCCACCAGGACGACCGTGCCCGCCAAGTCGCGGGCGTAGAAGGCCTGTTCATACGTCTCCGGGCGGCCGACCGCCTCGATGACGACATCGGCGCCGTTGCCGTCGGTCAGCTCGCGGACCGCCTCGATCGGGTCCGCCGAACGGGAGTTGACGGTGTGCGTGGCGCCGAGGCTCTTCGCGGTCTCCAGCTTCTTGTCGTCGATGTCGACGGCGATGATCTTCGCGGCTCCGGCGAGCCGCGCCCCCACGACCGCCGCGTTGCCTACGCCGCCGCAGCCGATGACGGCGACCGAGTCGCCGCGGCCCACGTTGCCGGTGTTGATGGCGGCGCCGATACCGGCCATGACCCCGCAGCCGAGGAGTCCGGCCGCGGCGGGCGAGGCGGCCGGGTCGACCTTGGTGCACTGCCCCGCGGCGACGAGGGTCTTCTCCGCGAAGGCGCCGATGCCGAGCGCGGGTGAGAGCTCGGTGCCGTCCAGGAGGGTCATCTTCTGCTGGGCGTTGTGCGTGTCGAAGCAGTACTGGGGGCGGCCCCGCAGGCACGCGCGGCACTGGCCGCACACCGCACGCCAGTTGAGGATCACGAAGTCACCGGGCGCGACCTCGGTGACGCCGTCGCCGACCGACTCCACGACGCCCGCCGCCTCGTGGCCGAGAAGGAAGGGGAAGTCGTCGTTGATGCCGCCCTCGCGGTAGTGCAGGTCGGTGTGACAGACCCCGCAGGCCTGCACCCGTACCACGGCTTCCCCGGGCCCCGGGTCCGGCACGACGATCGTCTCGATCCGTACCGGCTCGCCCTTCGCGCGCGCGATCACGCCCTGTACCTGCTGCGCCATGAGGTCAGCCCTTCTTTCTTCCGGTCTTTCTTCCGGCTCACTTGCTCGTCCGGCAGCACATGTTCTTCACGCATCCTCACAGACCGGGCCCGTTCGCGACGACCCCGGTCGCACGAGTTCCGATCACCGGCGCGGCGCTCCGCCAGAAGGGTCCTAGGGTGGGCGGGTGCGTGATCTCGCCGCTCAGGCCCTGCTACCGGTCAACGCGACGCTCGGCGTGGTGCTCCTCGTCCTGCTGCTCGTCGCCGCCACGGCCGCCGCCGCGTTCCGCCTCTCCCCCGACGGCACGTACGGCAGGGCGCGGGAAATCCTGGTGGCCGGGGTGCGGGCGGCCGTGCAGCTCGGCGTGGTGTCCCTGGTCATCGGCTGGGTGATCCACCATGTCGTGGCGCTCTTCGCCTTCCTGCTCCTGATGTTCGCCGTCGCCGCGCGCACGGCGGGGCGCCGCGTCACCTCCAACGGCACCTGGTGGTGGGCGGCGCTGCCGATCGCGGTCCCGGTCGTCCCGGTGGTGGCAGCACTGACCCTGGCCGGCCTGCTGCCGGTGAAGGGCATCGCCATGATCCCCGTGACGGGCATCCTGATCGGCGGCGCGCTGACCGCGACGGTGCTCGGCGGGCGCCGCTGCCTGGATGAACTCCACACCCGCAACGGCGAGTTCGAGGCGGGCCTGGCCCTCGGCATGCTCGAGCGGGACGCCCGCCTTGAGGTGATCCGCCCCACCGCGTCGGACGCCCTGCTCCCCGGCCTCGACCAGACCCGCACGGTAGGCCTCGTGACCCTGCCCGGAGCCTTCGTCGGCATGCTCCTGGGCGGCGCGTCACCGGTCCTCGCGGGGGCGGTGCAGCTGTTCGTCCTGATCGCCCTCATGGCGGTACAGACGCTCGCGGTGGCCACGACCGTCGAACTGATCGCCCGGGGGCAGCTGAACCGGACGGCGATAATCTCGGAGTGACGAGGGGGGACCATGTCGCTTGCTGACCAACTGCCCGCACTGATCGGTGTCGTGGTGGGCTCGGTGGGGTCCTACGCGGCCCAGAGCCTGACCGAGCGGCGCAAGTGGAAGATCCAGAAGCTGGAACGGTGGGACGAGAAGCGGTTCGAGACGTACATCCGCTACGGAAACGCCCTCAAGGTGCAGCTCCGGATCGGCGGCGCGGAAGTGGCATGAGGCCGTGTGGACCATAGAACTTCTCGTACGGGAGGGCGTCAGCGCGCCGACCGACTGGGCCCGAGCACATCAGATAGCCAGCGCCGCGCGCGATCGGTTCTACGAGAGCGCGCGCGGTGACCTCGGCATCGGCGGAGCTCCCCCGCCCTCGGGGGAATGGCCGCGCCAGTGGCGCGCCGAGCTGTCGGAGCGAACGGAGCCGCGCCCGTAGCGGGCCCGCAGGCCCCGCTCCGGTCTGCCCCGCCCCCCGCGGGTGCGCGCCGGCTGAGGCGTAGGCTCCGGACCATGTCTGTCTATGACGCGGTAGAGATCGAAAGCTTGCAGGGCGGCCCGGCGAACCTGGGCCAGTACGTGGGCAAGGCCGTCCTGATCGTCAATGTCGCCTCCAAGTGTGGGCTCACCCCGCAGTACGCGGGTCTGGAGCGCCTGCAGGAGAAGTACGCCGAGCGTGGCTTCACGGTGCTCGGCGTGCCCTGCAACCAGTTCATGGGCCAGGAGCCCGGTACGTCCGAGGAGATCGCCGAGTTCTGCTCGGCGACGTACGGCGTGACGTTCCCGATGACCGAGAAGGTCGACGTGAACGGCGACGACCGGCACGTGCTGTACCAGCGTCTCGTGGACACGGCGGACGCCGAGGGACACACCGGCGACATCCGCTGGAACTTCGAGAAGTTCCTCATTTCCGCGGGCGGCGAGGTGGTGGCCCGGTTCGCCCCGCAGACCGAGCCGGACGCCCCTGCGGTCGTCGCCGCGATCGAGGCGCACCTGCCGAAGTAACGTCACACGCGCACCGAAAGGGCGCGGCACACCGGCGGTCGCCGGTGTGCCGCGCCTTCGTCGTTCAGTGGTCGTGGTGGTCGGCGCGCGCTTCCGCCGTGGTCTTCAGGGCGCCCAGCCACGCTTCGAGGCCCTGGCCGAGGATCTCGGTCGCGGCGGGGACGTTCGCCTCGACCTGCTCTCCGGCGTGGGTCTCCTCGGTACGGACGAGGACGCCGCCCTTGGCCTTGGTGAAGGTCCACACGTGGACGCCCTCGATACGCAGCCCCTCACCGATCGCGGGGCCCGTCCACCGGATGCACGCACCGCGCTTGAGCTGCTCCACGGTCGAGGTGATGTCCAGGCTGGTGGCGGGGGTCGCCGGGTTGGGCGGTATCGGAGTCGTCCACCGGAATGCCGAGCCCTTGCGCAAGGGGCCGTGGTCGAGACGGTCCACCGACGTGACGGGCGTCTGCCACGACGGCCAGCGCTCCACGTCGGTCTGCAGCTTCCAGATGGTGCTCAGCGGCGCGTGGATCACGGTCTCGGTCCGGTGCCGGACGAGCGCGTCGGGGTCGACGCCCTCGCCACGGCAGGTGAGGGAGTTGCCATGGCCGGGCTGAGGGGTGGCTCCGGCGGGTGCGGCCGCCGTGCCGAGGACACCGGCGACGGCGAGCGGGGCGGCGAACAGTGCGGCGTGGACGGCGAAGCTACGGGATCCGGTCATGGCGTTCTCCTGCTGAGGCGGGAACTAGGGGCACTAGAGGCTCATGCGTTCGTTAGAAGATATAACGCAACGGAGAACAGGCCGTCAACGGGTCGAGTGATAACCTCTAACGAAATCTTGATCCTGTAGCCGTGTGGTGCGGGTGCTCGATGTGGGACGCAGCCCGGACCGCCCGGATCGACGCGGAAGAAAAGGAAGGGCCATGGCGAAGAGCGAGACCAGCACTCCACGCGAGCGCTATCGCACCCAGGTGCGCGCCGAGGTCAAGGAACGCGCGTGGGAGCAGATCGCCACGGCCGGAGCGTCCGCGCTCTCCCTCAACGCGATCGCCAAGCAGATGGGCATGAGCGGCCCCGCGCTCTACCGCTACTTCGCCGGCCGCGACGAGCTGATCACCGAACTGATCCGGGACGCCTACCGAAGCCTCGCCGACGCCGTGCACGCGGCCTCCGCCGAAGGCGCCGACCTGGCCGGCCTCGCGCATGTCCTGCGCGGCTGGGCCCTGGCGCACCCCCAGCGGTACTTCCTCATCTACGGCACCCCGGTCCCCGGCTATCACGCGCCCGAGGACATCACCGCCATCTCGTCCGAGATCATGGCGACCCTGCTCGACGCCTGTGCGGAACTCCTGCCGGACACCCCCGCGACACCGTTCGGCACCTATCTGCGGGACCACCGGGACTGGGCCCAGGGCCACCCCGCGCCGCCCGCCGCCCTCCATCGGGCCGTGTCCTTCTGGACCCGGATGCACGGAGTCCTGTCCCTGGAACTCTCGGGCCACTTCAGCGGCATGGGCTTCGACCCGGCCGAGCTCTTCGCGGCCGAACTGGACGACCTGGTCGCCAGGCCATGAGGCAGCCGGGGCCCGCGCCCGGTCACCCTTGGCCAGGCCCTGACCGGCCGCGCAACTCCCGTGGCACTCAGGCTTCTTCGTACGACACCGCCGCGCGCCCAGGACCCCACGGCCCTGCGTCCGTTCCCCGTGCCCCCGGCCACCCCGTACATCCAGTAGGACCAAGCTGACCTGCGCGCTTCGGGCCGCGCTCGTACGGTGACTGAATGGTCATCAGGTACCGCCCGCGCTCCTCATCCGTCCGCACCTCGGCCCTCGCGGCAGCCGCTCTGGTCCTCCTGCCCACACCCGCCGTGGCGGTCGGCGAAGAGCCCACGCCGCCCAAGCCGGGCCCCGTGTACTCCTCGAACCTCCTCGACCGGCCCGGCGTCCAGGTGCGGCCCGACGCCGGGGCCCCGGCCGTGCCGAGCGACGTCTCCGCGCTCTCCTGGGTGGTGGCCGACGCCCGTTCGGGCGAAGTGCTCGCCGCCCACAACGCGCACCGTCAACTGCCGCCCGCATCCACCCTGAAGTCACTCTTCGCCCTGACGGCCCTGCCCCACCTCGATGCCGTCGCCCGGCACCGGGTCACCCAGAGCGAGCTCGCCGAGGTCGGGGACGGCAGCAGCCTGGTGGGGGTCGAGGCGGGGCGCAGTTACACCGTCGCCGACCTGTGGCGTGGCGTGTTCCTCAGCTCCGGCAACGACGCCGTGCACGTGCTGGCCAAACTCAACGGCGGCTGGCAGCAGACCGTCCGTCAGATGCGCGCTAAAGCCCGCGCGTTGGGCGCCCACGACACCCATGTGGTCTCACCCGACGGATACGACGCGGCAGGCCAGGTGTCCTCGGCGTACGACCTGGCGATCTTCGGCCGGGCGGGGCTCGCGGACCCGCAGTTCGCCCAGTACTGCTCGACGTCGATCGCCAAGTTCCCGCACGGCAACTGGTCCTACCCCATCCAGAACACCAACCGGCTGCTCACCGGGGCTGACGGCGTGTCCCGCTACCCCGGCCTGCTCGGCATCAAGAACGGCTACACCAGCCATGCGGGCAACACCCTCATCAGCGCGGCGCAGCGCGGCAGCCGGACCCTCGTCGTGTCGGTGATGAACCCCCAGGCGAGCGGCGGGTACCGCGTGTACGAGGAGACCAGGGCGCTTCTCGACTGGGGGTTCAAGGCGGCGGGGCATGTGCGGCCGGTGGGTTCGCTGGTCTCCGAGAGCGAGAGGCGGGGCACGGCGCAGGGGCCCGCACCCGATGCCGAGCCGGCCGCCCACGCGATCGGCTCGGGCGGCCCGGCGTGGACCACGATGGTCTTCTTCGCCGCGGGTTCGGCCGCTGTGGTGGTGGGCGCGACGGCGCTGTTCCGGCGGCGGCGAGCGGCTCGCGCCTACCGCTTCTCGGGGCGCCAGTAGCCGAGGGCGTGCACGCGGTTCCTGGGGACGGAGAGCTCCTTGCGGACGTACGAGGCGAGGGCCCGGGTCGTCGACGTGTCGCAGGTGATCCACACGTAGACGTCGGCGGGGTCCTCGATCAGCGCGGGCAGCGCCGCCTTGACCTCGTCGACCAGATGACCGCCCGCGTCGCGCCGCTCGATCCGGCGCAGGTCGTGCAGGGCGGGGTCGAGGCGCAGGTCGAGTTCGTGGTCGGAGGGGTGTTGCGTCTCCATCCAGAGGGTCGCCGGCACCTGGGGCATGGCGGTCAGGAGTGAGTTGACGGCCGGGACGGCTGCCGCATCCCCGATGACCAGGAGCCGGGAGGGCGACGGATCGGGCAGGTCGAAGCCGGTGCCCTGCAGGGTGGCCTCGATCTTGTCCCCCGGGCCCGCCTTGCGTGCCCAGTCGCTCGCCCGGCCGTCGTGCAGGGCGAACTCCAGGGCGAACGTCCCCGCCCCGGGGTCGGGGTCCACCAACGTGTACGCGCGCTGGTGATGCCCGCCGTCCACTCCGTCGAACCACAGGCGCACCCACATGGTGGGATGCACCCCGGTCAGCGCGAGCATGCCGCCGTCCGTGAGGTACAGCCGCCGGTAGTGCTCGGTGACGTCCTCGGCGCCGGTCACGGTGAACTCGAAGTCCTTGCCGCGGAACAGCTTGAGGACCACGCCCTCCCAGCCATGTCCCATCGGATTCCCCTCCCCTGAGCGACCGCGAGCCGCTCACCCCATGTGATCCAGTTAGGTGAGCCTAACCTAAGAATGACCACGGGGTCGCCTCCGCTCAGACCCCGCCGAGCAACCGGGCGAGATCCTGGTCGAGGCCGAGCCCCTCGGTTTCCCGCGCCGCCCCCACGACGGCGTACGTACGGAGCAGGAACCGCCGCAGCACGGCCCTGTCGAACTGCACCAGGGCCAGCCCTTGCGGCGCGTGGAACTCAAGGACCGTGCGCGCCCGCCCGCACGGCCAGATGTGCACGTCACCGCCACCGACGGGCGCACGAAGCCCTTCCCCCAGGAGCTGCCGGGCGAAGATCCACGTGACTTCCGCGCCGTCGAGGGATGCCTCCGGAGGGAAGACGATCTGTACGGCCAGCGGGTCGGCAGCCACATAGCGCAGGGTCACGGGCAGCGGGCGCTCGCGGCCTTCGCGGGTGACCAGTCGGGCGCGGGCGGGCTGCTCGAGGGTGACGGCCATGATCGGACTCCTGTTCTGCGCAGCTGCCGCTGCTCGCGCTGCTTTCTTCCGTGTCTGTTCGAGTCCGGGAAGAGGTGATTCATTACGCGCCACGCGTGCCGAGATGTGTGACCTGCGCCACTCCCGCCTGGGCCGACGCGTTCGGCCTCGCGCGCCGGACAAGCTGGTTGCACCGCGTTTCGGGAAGGGCCGCGACCGGGGAAAGGAGAACGCATGCTCCTAGCCCGACTCGCACACGTATCCGCCACCGTGGCCACCACACCCGCCCGGTCCCAGAAGATCGCGCTCCTCGCCGATCTCTTCCGTTCGGCCACGCCCGCCGACGCCCCCATCGTCATCCCGTATCTCGCGGGGCGCCTTCCGCAGGGGAGGCTGGGCATCGGGTGGAGCCTCCTGAAGGACGCGCCCGCGGCGGCCGTCGAACCCAGCCTCACCGTGCAGGCCACGGACCGAGCCCTGACCGCCATCGGCGCCGTCTCCGGGCAGGGCTCCCAGGCCGAGCGCAAGCGGCTGGTGGCGGAGTTGATGGGCGCGGCCACCGCGGAGGAGCAGCGGTTCCTCGTCGGGCTGCTGACCGGTGAGGTGCGGCAGGGCGCGCTGGACGCCATCGCCGTGGAGGGGCTCGCCCGCGCCACCGAGGCCCCGCCCGCCGCCGTGCGCCGCGCGGTGATGCTGGCCGGGGCGGTGACTCCCGTCGCCGAGGCCCTCCTCGCGAGGGGGCCCGGCGCGGTGGACGAGTTCCGGCTCAGCGTGGGGCGGCCCGTGCTGCCGATGCTCGCGCACGGCGCCGTCTCCGTCACCGAAGGCGTCGCCAAGCTGGGCGGGCCATGTGCCGTCGAGGAGAAGCTGGACGGAATCCGCGTCCAGGTCCACCGGGACGGGGACGACGTACGCGTCTACACCCGCACCCTCGACGACATCACCGACCGGTTGCCCGAACTCACCGCTGCCGCGCTGGGGTTGACGGGCGACCCCTTCATTCTCGACGGCGAGGTCATCGCGCTCGACGGTGACGGCAGACCCCGGCCCTTCCAGGAGATCGCCGGACGGGTCGGGTCCCGCCTCGACGTCACCACCGCCGCCGCGGGGCTGCCCGTGTCCCCCGTCTTCTTCGACGTCCTGTACGCGGCAGGACAGGATCTGCTCGACCTGCCGTTCGCCGAGCGGCACACCCATCTGGCACGGCTCGTCCCCGAGCCGATGCGGGTGCGTCGCGCCGTCGTCGCGGACCCCGCCGACGAGGCGGAGATCGGCGCCGCGGAGAAGTTCTTCGCCGACACGCTGCGCCGCGGCCATGAAGGCGTCGTGCTCAAGGCGCTCGACGCCCCGTACATCGCCGGGCGCCGCGGTGCGAGCTGGCTGAAGGTCAAGCCCGTGCACACCCTGGACCTCGTCGTGCTCGCCGCCGAGTGGGGGCACGGGCGGCGGACCGGCAAGCTGTCCAACCTGCATCTGGGTGCCCGGCGCGACGACGGGACGTTCGCCATGCTCGGGAAGACCTTCAAGGGCATGACCGACGCGATGCTCGCCTGGCAGACCGAGCGGCTGCGTGAGCTCGCGGTCGGCGACGACGGCTTCGTCGTGACCGTACGTCCGGAGCTCGTCGTCGAGATCGCCTACGACGGGCTGCAGAAGTCCACCCGCTATCCGGCCGGCGTCACGCTCCGCTTCGCCCGCGTCGTCCGCTACCGCGAGGACAAGTCGCCCGCGGAAGCCGATTCCGTCGAGACCGTGCTTGCGGAACATCAGCGCTAGACCTGGAGAAGGACCTCTACCACCAAGTTCTGGCAAAGAACGGGCCTATAGGGTGACCTTAACGCCGTATTGACGCCCATCAGCCAATCAGCAACCAGGGGAAGAGCTGTGTCCGCTTCACGTCTCAGCCAGACGCCACTCCCAGGCATCGGCATCCGGTACGACCTGACCACCCGGGAACACCGCCAGATCTCGGTCGTCGCGCACCGGGACGGGGCGCGCACCCTCAGCGCCTACCGTGCCGACGACCCCGACGAGTGCGCGCTCTCGCTGCGCCTGAGCTCGGGCGAGGCGGACGCGCTGATCGACGCGCTGATGCCCTCGCACCACAGCCCCAATCTCCTGCACACCACCGATCTCGGTCTGGTCGCCGAGCGCATCGAGGTGGCCGGCTCCTCGCACTGGAACGGACGCGTGCTCGGCGAGACCCAGATGCGCACCGAGACCGGCGCCTCCATCGTGGCGGTCCTTCGCAGGGCCGAGGCGATTCCGTCGCCCGCGCCCGACTTCCGCCTCGCGGGCGGGGACACCCTCATCGTGATCGGCACCCGCGAGGGTGTGGAGACCGCCGCCGCGATACTCGGGCGGGAGTGATTCGATGCACTCCGCTGTCTTCCTGATCGAATTCGGCGCGATCATTCTCGCGCTCGGGCTGCTCGGCAGATTCGCCGGCCGGTTCCGCTTCTCCCCCATCCCCCTCTACCTGCTTGCCGGGCTCGCGTTCGGCGAGGGCGGGCTGCTTCCGCTGGGCGCCAGTGAGGAGTTCGTGGCGATCGGCGCCGAGATCGGCGTCATCCTGCTGCTGCTCATGCTGGGGCTCGAGTACACCGCGAGCGACCTGGTCAGCAATCTCAAGACCCAGTACCCGGCCGGGCTCGTCGACATGGGGCTCAACGCCGTGCCGGGCGCGATCGCCGCGCTGCTGATGGGCTGGGGTCCGGTGGCCGCCGTCGTGCTCGCGGGCGTCACCTGGATCTCCTCGTCCGGCGTCATCGCGAAGGTCCTGAACGACCTGGGCCGGCTCGGCAACCGCGAGACTCCCGTCATCCTCAGCATCCTGGTTCTCGAAGACCTGGCGATGGCGGTCTATCTGCCCATCATCACCGCCCTGTTGGCCGGTGTCGGCTGGGCCGCGGGCAGTCTCACCCTGGGCATCGCGCTCGGGGCGGCCGGTCTGGTGCTGTTCCTCGCCGTGCGCTACGGCCGCGTCATCTCGCGCTTCGTGTCGAGCGACGACCCCGAGAAGCTGCTCCTGGTCGTCCTCGGTCTGACGATCCTGGTCGCCGGGATCGCGCAGCAGCTCCAGGTCTCCGCCGCCGTGGGCGCCTTCCTGGTCGGCATCGCGCTGTCCGGCGAGGTCGCCGAGGGCGCGCACAGTCTCCTCGCGCCGCTGCGGGACCTGTTCGCCGCCGTCTTCTTCGTCTTCTTCGGCCTGCACACCGACCCGGCGAGCATCCCGCCGGTGCTGCTTCCCGCGCTCCTGCTCGCCGTCGTGACGGCGTGCACGAAGATCGCCACGGGGTACTGGGCGGCACGCCGCGCCAAGATCTCCGTCAAGGGGCGGTGGCGGGCCGGCGGCGCCCTTGTGGCGCGCGGCGAGTTCTCCATCGTCATCGCGGGTCTGGCCGTCACCGCGGGCATCGAGCCGTCACTGGGCCCGCTGGCCACGGCGTACGTCCTGATCCTGGTGATCGTCGGCCCGCTGACCGCACGCTTCGCGCAGCCGGTGGCCGCACGGCTCTCCCGCAGCCGCAAAGCCACGGCCACGGTGTCGCTGCCGCCTCAGCGGGAGCCGGTCCCGGCCACGGAGGACTCGCTCGACGGGCAGGGCACGGGCGGCCGTTCCTGATTGCGGCGCAGGGTGGGCGCCGAGGCGCGGCCATGGCCCGATCATGTCGAGCATTGGCCGTCCACCCTGCTTCCAAAGCCGCAACCGCCGTCGAAGATGAAGCTCCGAAGAGTCCGGTCCAGGAGGAACGATGGCGTTGGAGATGCGGGACCGTTGCGAGCGCTGCGAGAAGGCGGCCCTGCCGCTCGACGCGCCGGCGCGTATCTGTTCGTACGAGTGCACGTTCTGCGAGCCGTGCGCCGTCGGCATGCAGCATGTCTGCCCGAACTGTGGCGGCGAGCTGGTGCGCCGCCCCACACGCGCATCGGCCTGAGGCCACCGCGGGGCTGAGGGCACGCGCCCCGGAAGAGGCTCCGGCCGGGCTCGGCCGGAGCCTTTCGCGTCGGGCGTCTCACCGCCCCACGGCGTACCCCTGCATCCCGCGCGGGTTGGCCGCCGCCGAGAGGACCCCGGTCCGCGGGTCGCGCGCCACCGCGCACAGCCGCCCCTCCGACCAGGGCTCGCCCACCGTCACGTCGTGCCCGCGCCGCCGCAGCTCCTCGATGACCGCCTCGTCCATGCGGGACTCGACCGTGACGCTGCCCGGACGCATGCCGCGCGGGTAGAAGGAGCCGGGGAAGCTGTCGTTGTGCCAGTTCGGGGCGTCGATCGCGCCCTGCAGGTCGAGGCCTCCCCGCACGGAGCCACGCAGCGCCACGGCCAGGAAGAAGTGGAGCTGCCACTGGTCCTGCTGGTCTCCGCCAGGCGTGCCGAACGCCATCACCGGTATGCCGTCCTTGAGCGCGAGGGACGGAGTCAGGGTGGTGCGCGGGCGCCGGCCGGGCGTCAGGGAGTTGGGCAGGCCCTCCTCCAGCCAGGCCATCTGGAGGCGGGTGCCGAGCGGGAAGCCCAGCTCCGGAACCACCGGGTTGGACTGCAGCCAGCCGCCGCTCGGCGTGGCCGCGACCATGTTGCCCCAGCGGTCGACGATGTCCAGGTGGCAGGTGTCGCCGCGGGTGGCGCCGTCCGCCGAGACGGCCGGTTCGCCGGGCACCGGTGAGGTGCCGCTCTTGGCGACCGTCGGCTCACCGGCGCCCGCTCCGGGCAGGCCGAGCGCGTCGAAGCCGGGCTCACCCGCGGCCACGGCGCTCGCGTGGGCGGAGACCTTCGGGGTGCGCCCGCCGGGGCTCCCGGGACGCAGGTCGTGCGACGCCTTCTCGCCGATGAGCGTGCGCCGCTCCTCGTTGTACGCCTCGGACAGCAGGTCGGCGACCGGCACCGTGCCGGCGCCGTCCGCGTCGCCGTACCAGGCCTCGCGGTCGGCCATGGCGAGCTTGCAGCCCTCGATCAGCAGGTGCACGTAGTCGGCCGAGCCGTAGGCGGGCAGGTCCGCGAGCGCCGAGGGGAGCACGGCGAGCTGCTGGAGGAAGGCCGGGCCCTGGCTCCAGCCGTCCGCCTTGCACAGCGTCCAGCCGTTCCAGTCGTACGTCGCCGGGGCCTCGTAGGTCGCCTCCCATCCGGCGAGGTCCGCCGCCGTCAGCGTTCCGGTGTGCCGGGATCCGCTGGTGTCCCTCGTGGGGCGGCCCGCCTGGCGTATCAGCGCCTCGGCGATGAACCCCTCGCTCCAGATCTTGCGCGCGGCCTCGATCTGCTCGACGCGCGAGCCGGTGCCCGCCTCCTCGATCACGCGGCGCCAGGTCGCGGCGAGCGCGAGGTTGCGCAGGAGCTCGCCGGGCTGCGGGGACCGGCCGCCGGGCAGGTAGATCTCGGCCGACGACGGCCATTCGGTCTCGAAGAGTTCGCGCACCGTCTCGACGGTCTCGCCGACGCGCTCCACGGGGGCGTGGCCGTCCTCGGCGTACCCGATGGCGTACGTGAGGACGTCGGCCAGGGACTTGGTCCCGTGGTCGCGCAGGAGCACCATCCACGCGTCGAAGGCACCCGGCACTGCGGCCGCGAGCGGCCCTGTGCCCGGCACCAGTTCGAGGCCGAGGGAGCGGTAGTGGTCCACGCTGGCTCCGGCGGGCGCGACGCCCTGCCCGCACAGGACCCGCACGTCCCCGTCGGCGGGGGCCAGGATGATCGGCACCTCGCCCGCCGGGCCGTTGAGGTGCGGCTCGACGACGTGCAGGACGAAACCGGCGGCGACCGCCGCGTCGAAGGCGTTGCCGCCGTCCTCCAGGACGGCCATCGCGGACTGCGAGGCGAGCCAGTGGGTGGAGGACACCATGCCGAAGGTGCCTTGGAGGGTCGGCCTAGTGGTGAACAAGTGGGCTGCTCCTAGCGTGCGGTGCGGGTACTGGGGATCGTACGGAGGGTCGGGGCGGCTGCCGCGTCCGGAGCCGTGCCGTCGTCGGCGACCAGATGGCAGGAAACCTCGCGCCCGTCCTCCCCGGGAAGGAGGCGCAGCTCGGGCACCTCGGCACGGCACCGGTCGACGGCCAGCGGGCAGCGCGTGTGGAAGCGGCACCCTGGCGGAGGGGCGAGCGGGCTCGGCAGCTCACCGCTGAGGACGATGCGCTCGCGGGTGCGCTGGAGCGCCGGGTCGGGCACGGGCGCGGCGGACAGGAGCGCCTGCGTGTAGGGGTGCTTGGGGTCGGCGAACAGCTCGGCGGTCGGCGCCTGTTCGACGATCTGTCCGAGGTACATGACCGCGATGCGGTCGGCGAGGAACTCGACGGCGGCCAGGTCGTGCGTGATGAACAGGCATCCGAAGCCGCGGTCGCGCTGCAGGTCGGCGAGGAGGTTGAGGACCGAGGCCTGCACGGAGACGTCGAGGGCCGATGTGGGTTCGTCGGCCACCAGGAGGTCCGGGTCGACGGAGAGCGCGCGGGCGATGGAGATGCGCTGGCGCTGCCCGCCGGAGAGTTCGTGCGGGTGCCGGTCGGCGTGCTCGGGGCGCAGGCCGACCTGGCCGAGGAGCTCGGCCACGCGCTCGCGTGCCGCGTCCCCCTTGGCGATGGAGTGCAGGCGCAGGGGTTCGGTGATGATCTGGCCGACGGTCATGCGCGGGTCGAGCGAGGAGGAGGGGTCCTGGAAGACGAGGTGGAAGTCCTTCCGGAGGGGCCGCAGGGCGCGGCGGGAGAGGCGGGTCACATCCGTGCCGTTGATGCGGACCGTGCCGCCGGTGGGTTCGTCGAGCCGTACGGCACAGCGCCCCACGGTCGACTTCCCGCTCCCCGACTCGCCGACGAGCCCCACGACTTCGCCCTTGCCCACGGTGAGCGTGACACCGTCGGCGGCGCGCACGAAGCCGCCGGGCGAGGCGAAGTGCCGCTCCAGATCGACCAGTTCGAGCACCGGCGCCGTCTCGTCGTCGCGCGTCTGCGTGGGGATCACTGTCCGGCCTCCTGGATGGTGGGCGTGAGAACGGCGGCGTCCTGCGGGTGCCAGCAGGACGCCCGGTGCGTGGCGTCGGCACCGGCGTTCCGTGAGACCGCCTTGAAGCCGGGCCTGCCTGTCGTACACCGGTCGTCGGCGTGTGCGCAGCGCGGGGCGAACGTGCAGGCGTCCGGCTGTGCGTCGAGGCTCGGCACGAGGCCGGGGATCTCGGGAAGACGCCGCTTGCCCTCGCCGCCCGGGCGCAGCACCGCGCCGAGGAGACCACGGGTGTACGGGTGGCGCGGCTCGGCGAACAGTTCGTGCACCGGGGCCTGTTCGACGGGGCGGCCCGCGTACATGACCAGGACACGGTCGGCTGTGTCGGCCACCACGCCCAGGTCGTGGGTGATCAGCACGATCGCGGTGCCGAGCCGTTCCCGCAGGGACTGCAGGACTTCGAGGATGCCCGCCTGGACGGTGACGTCGAGCGCGGTGGTCGGCTCGTCCGCGATCAGGACGGACGGGTCGCAGGCGACCGCGACGGCGATCATGACGCGTTGCCGCATGCCGCCGCTGAGCTGGTGCGGATACTCGTCGACACGCTGGGCGGGCGCGGGGATGCCCACCAGGCCGAGGAGATCGACGGCACGCGCGCGTGCCGCCTTCTTCGACAAACCCTGGTGGCGGCGGAGCACCTCGCCGATCTGCCGGCCGACGGTCAGGACCGGATTGAGCGAGGTCATCGGCTCCTGGAAGATCATCGCGATGTCCTTGCCACGGACCCGTCCGAGTTCCTTCTCGCTCGCTCCGGCGATCTCTGCGCCACCGAGTCTGATGGACCCCTCGATGTGCGCGGTGGGCGGCAGGAGCCCCATCACGGCCATCGCCGTGACGGACTTGCCGCATCCCGACTCACCGACCACGGCGAGCACTTCGCCCGGCGCGACGTCGTAGGAAAGATGGTCGACGGCGTGCACGGTGCGGGTGTCGGAGCGGAAGGAGACCGACAGGTCGCGCACGCTCAGTACCGGCTCGGTCATCGGGTGGCTCCTCGGGGGTCCAGGACGTCCCGCAGGCCGTCGCCGAGCAAGTTGAACGCCAGGGTGGCCGCGACGACCGCGAGGCCGGGGAAGACCGCCATCCACGGCGCGGGCGCGAGGAAGGACTGGGCGCCGGAGAGCATCACGCCGAGCGACGCCTCCGGTGGCTGAACTCCCAGGCCGAGGAAGCTGAGCAGCGCCTCCCCGATGATCGCGGCGGGGATGCCGACGGTCGCCTGGACGGTCAGCGCGGAGGTGGCGTTGGGCAGGATGTGCCGGAAGAGGACGGTGGCATCACCACCTCCGTTGGCCACGGCGGCGGCCACGTAGTCGACGTGCCGCAGCCGCAAGGTCTCCGCGCGGGTGATGCGGATGACGGCCGGGATCTGCGAGATCCCGATCGCGATGGTCGCGTTGGTGAGCGAGGGGCCGAGCACGGCGGCAAGCCCGACGGCGAGCACCAGGAAGGGGAAGGCCAGCATCGTGTCGGTGAGCCGCGAGACCACGCTGTCGGTGAACTTGCCGTAGTAGCCCGCGAGCAGGCCGAGCGGCACCCCGACGACGAACGCGAGCGCCACCGCGACCACGCCCACCTGCATGGAGGCCCGCGCCCCGTACACGACACGGGAGAGCTGGTCGCGGCCGAGATCGTCGGTGCCGAGCCAGTGCGACCAGCCGGGCGCGGCAAGGGCATTGGCGAAATCGGGGCGCGCGGGGTCGTACGGCGCGACCAGTGGTGCGAAGAGCGCCGCGAGGACGAACACGGCGGCGATGACGCCGCCGGTCATGGCGAGCCGGTTCCTGCGCAGGGCGCGCAGCTTGCCGCTGCCGCCGCCCGCTCCGGCGGAACGAGTCCGCGTCAGTCGTGTGAGCACCGCTGTCGTCACCGGGCACCTCCGAGCCGGATGCGCGGGTCGATGACCGAATACGCCACGTCGACCAGCAGGTTGATGAGGATGTAGGCGGCGGAGGTGCACAGCACCACGCCTTGCAGGGTCGCGTAGTCGCGCGTGAAGACGGCGTCGATGGTGAGTTTCCCGAAGCCGGGCAGGACGAAGATCTGCTCGGTGACGACCGCTCCCGAGATGAGGTGGCCGAGCTGGAGGCCGAGCACGGTCACGACGGTGACCAGCGAGTTGCGCAGTGCGTGCCCGCCGATGACCTCGCGCCGTGACAGACCCTTGGCCCGGGCGGTGCGGACGTAGTCGGCGGAGAGCGAGTCGAGCATCGCCGCCCGTGTCTGGCGCATCACGACGGCCGCGAGCCCCGAGCCGAGGACGATCGCGGGCAGCACCATGCGGCGCAGGTTGTCCAGCGGGTCGGCGGCGAAGGGCACGTATCCGGAGGCCGAGAAGACCGGCACGGCGATGGCGAAGCCGAGGACCAGGACCATGCCCAGCCAGAAGGTGGGGACGGACAGCCCGAGCAGGGCGAGCGCGTTGGCGAGCCACTCCTCCGGCTTGCCGCGTCGCACGGCGGCGACGATGCCCGCGCCGATGCCGACCGTGACCGCCAGCAGCAGGGAGAGCGCGGCCAGTTCCAGGGTGATGGGCAGGGCCGCTGCGATCGCGTCGGAGACGGGGAGGCCGGTGCGTGAGGAGGTTCCCAGGTCGCCGGTGATCGCATGGCCGATGAACCGCCCGTACTGGACGACGATGTTGTCGTTCAGGCCGTAGCTCTCGCGGATGGCGGCGAGCGCCTCGGGGCTGCGCTCCTCACCGGCGAGCGCGAGTGCCGGGTCGCCGGGCAGGGCGCGGATCCCGGCGAAGACGACCATGCTGACCAGGACGAGCGTGATGAGGGACTGGCGGACGCGGGTGAGCAGATAGGACGTCATGGGGCTCAGGCGCGGAGCGCCCGGGCGGGCGGCCTTCGGACGAGGGGGACTCAGGCTCATCGGGTGTACCCCGCAGTCGAGACGCGGACCAGGCCGTCTCCGTAGACGCGCACGCCCGCGACGTCCTTGCCGGCGACGATGTAGTTCTTCTGGCGGTAGAGGTAGACGAGTCCGCGTCGCTCCTGGGCGCGCCGGGTCAACTCCGCGTAGATCTTGGTGCGTTCGTCCGGGTCCGCCTCGGCGCGGCCGCGCTCGACCAGCCGGTCGATGTCCGGGTCCGAGAGCCCGTAGGCGTTCATCGCGCCGCGCGTCTGGAGGAAGCTGGCGATGTTGCCGTCCGGGTCGAGCCGCCCCGACCAGCCGCTGGTGAAGGCGTCGTAGTGCCCGGAGTCGGTCTCTTCGAGCATCGTGGCGTACTCGGTGGGGCGCAGTGTGACCGCGAACCCCGCCTCCTTGGTCATGGCCTGCACGACCTGCCCGAGGCGGCTGGATTCGGGCGTCGTGGACACCTTCAGCTCGATGCGCACCGGTGTCTTCACCCCCGCTTCCTCAAGGAGCCGCTTGGCCTTGGCGACGTCCCGCTTGGGGCAGGCCGTCGCCTTCACCCCCGGGGCGATGGCGGATTCGGGCGAGACGGGCCCGCAGGCGGGCTCGTACATGCCCTGGAAGACGACCTTGTTGATGAGGTCACGGTCGATGGCGAGCTCGAAGGCCTCGCGGACCCGGGGTTCACGCGCGAGAGGTGTGTCGATGGGACCCGGCTTCTCGCCCAGACCCTTGACGTTCCCGACGTTGAAGCCAATGCCCTGATAGCCGAGCGAGGGCGAGTTGAAGAGCTGGAGATCGGGCTCGGTCAGCGCGCTGCGTACGTCGACGGGCGTCATCTGGTCGCCGACCTGGATGTCGCCGGAGCGCAGGTTGGCCAGGCGTACGTTCCCGTCGGGTATCGGCTTGTAGATCACCTTGTCGAGGTGGACCTGGTCGGCAGCGTAGTAGTTCGGGTCCTTGGTGAGCACGATGCGGTCGCCGCCGACACGCTCCTCGTACTTGAACGGGCCGACGCAGGAAGGGTGGTTGGTGAAGTTCTTGCCGTACTTCTTGAGCGCGGCGGGCGACATGACCATGCCCGAGCGGTCCGCGAGGACGGCCGTGAGGGGGACGTAGGCCTGCTTGAGCGTGAGCTTCACGGTGTACGGTCCGGTCGCCTCCGCCCCGGCGAGCGGGGCGAGTTCAGTGGCGCGCGCGGAGCCCGCGAGGTCGCGGTGGCGCAGCAGCGAGGTGACCGCGGCGTCCGCGTCCAGCTTGGTTCCGTCGCTGAACCGCAGGCCCTTGCGCAGGCCGAAGGTGACGGTGCGGCCGTCCTTCGACGTCTTGGGCAGGGCCCTGGCCAGCTGTGGGATCACGGTCCCGTGCTCGTCGATGTCGTAGAGCTTCTCGCACATCCCGGCGAAGACGGTGCGGCCCACGAGGGTCTGCGCCAGGGTCGGGTCGAGCTTGTCCGGGTCGGCGTTGAGGGCGACGGTGAGGGTGCCGCCGTCCCGCACGGGACGGTCGTCGGTCTTGCGCTCACCACCGACCTCGGTGGCCGAGGACTGCAGGGAGCCGCAGCCCGCCGTCAGGGACATCACCAGGGCAACTGCCGCGAGGGCAACCGTTTTTCGGCGCACGGGTAGGTACCTCCGCCAGGGTGGTTCCGGGCTGATCGTGGACGATCAAGGAATACGGCAGAACGTATTTCGCATACAGTCCGCACACAAGAGGTCCGTCCGGATGCCGGACCGTATTTGATGAAGATTGAATAACCGGGTGCGACAAATGACTGCACGCTACATGCAGCGGACTTTCCGTCCATCAGGGGACGACGTGCCGCATGCCCGTCGCGTCCCCGCATGCCCGGCGCCCGGCCGAGCGCCCGCCGCTCGCCGGGCCGTTGTCAGTGCCTCGCGCTAGTCTCCGCGCTACTGACCGTTTCACCCCGTTCCCGGAGGTTTCCATGGTCTCGCGCCTCAACCCGTATCTCAGCTTCGGCGGCGACGCCCGCCAAGCCCTGGAGTTCTACAAGGAGGTCTTCGGCGGCGAGCTCGCGCTCAACACCTTCGGTGAAGCCGGCCAGCAGGACACCCCGTCCGCCGACAAGATCATGCACGGCATGCTGTCGGCGCCGAACGGCTTCACCCTGATGGGCGCCGACACACCGCCCGGCATGGACCACACCCCGGGCAACAACTTCTCGGTGAGCCTCAGCGGGGACGACGAGGCCGAGCTGCGCGGCTACTGGGAGAAGCTGTCCGCCGGCGGCTCGGTGGCCGTGCCGCTGGAGAAGCAGATGTGGGGCGACGTGTTCGGCATGTGCACGGACCGCTTCGGCATCCCCTGGATGGTCAACATCAGCGAGCCGCAGAGCTGACGCTGATCGCCCGCCGCTGAACCGAGCAGTTCGCGCAGACCGAGCAGCGAGCAGTCCAAGGTGCGGGGCCCGGACCTCGCCGCGCCCCGGTCGCGGGCTCTGAGCAGCGCGTCTACGGTGTGACGGGGATGTCTTGGGAGGCGGGGGGACGTCTGGAGGCACCGATGGACCGCTCGCCCGCGCCCGAGCCCTTCGAAGCGGGGCAGACCGCAGGATCAAGCGCCTCCGCTCCCCCACATCCCAGCGGCGGAAGCCACGAGCACCGCTGGCTCATCCTCGGCATCGTCGGCATCGCCCAGCTCATGGTGGTCCTCGACGCGACGATCGTGAACATCGCGCTGCCCTCGGCCCAGCAGGACCTCGGGTTCAGCGACGGCAACCGCCAGTGGATCGTCACCGCGTACGCGCTCGCCTTCGGCAGCCTGCTGCTCCTGGGCGGGCGCATCGCCGACCTGGTGGGCCGCAAAGTGGTCTTCCTCGCCGGTCTCGGCGGATTCGCGCTCGCCTCGGCCCTCGGCGGCGCGGCGTCCAGCTTCACCATGCTGGTGGTGGCCCGCGCCCTGCAGGGCGTGTTCGGCGCGCTCCTGGCGCCCGCCGCGCTTTCCCTGCTCACCACGACGTTCACCGACCCCAAGGAACGCGCCAAGGCGTTCGGCATCTACGGCGCCATCGCGGGCGCGGGCGGTGCGGTCGGTCTGCTCCTCGGCGGCGTCCTGACCGAGTACCTGGACTGGCGCTGGTGCCTGTACGTGAACCTGATCTTCGCGGTGTTCGCCATGCTGGGCGGCGCCCGGCTGCTGCACGGCGGCAGGCCCGCCGACCGCCCGAAGCTGGACGTGCCCGGCACCCTGCTGGTCTCCGCGGGCCTGTTCTGCATCGTCTACGGCTTCTCCAACGCCGAGACGCACGCCTGGAGCGACGTGGACACCTGGGGCTTCCTCGTGGTCGGCGCCGTCCTCGTGGCGGCCTTCGCCTGGTGGCAGACGCGGGCCGCGCATCCGCTGCTCCCGCTGCGGGTGGTGCTCGACCGGGACCGCGGGGCGTCGTTCCTCGCGATGTTCATCTCCGGCGCGGGCATGTTCGGCGTCTTCCTGTTCCTGACGTACTACCTCCAGCAGATCCTGGGCTACACGCCGGTCAAGACAGGGCTCGCGTTCCTGCCGATGGTCGCCGTGATGGTGGTGATCTCGGTCGTCACGACCAACGTGCTCGTGCCGCGGTTCGGCGCGAAGCCGATCGTCCCGCTCGGCATGGGCCTGGCGGCTGCCGCGATGGCCTGGCTCACCGCGCTCGACGTGCACAGCGGGTACGCGGCCCACGTGCTGCCGCCGCTGCTCGTCGCCGGTCTGGGGCTCGGCCTGGTCTTCGCACCGGCGATGAGCATGGCCACCGCCGGCGTCGCCGCGCATGACGCGGGAGTGGCGTCGGCGATGGTCAACACCAGCCAGCAGGTGGGTGGTTCGATCGGCACGGCCCTGCTCAACTCCCTGGCGACGAGCGCCGCCGCCAACTACCTCGTGGGCAGGGAACCGACGCCCCAGGTGAAGGCCCAGTCAGCGATGGAGAGTTACTCGACCGCGTACACATGGTCGGCGGTCTTCTTCGCGGTCGGGCTGATCGTTACGGTCGTGCTGTACCGCAGGGGAGCTCCGGTCCACTCGGACGCGGGCGGCGGCGCGGTGCACATGTAGGACGGAGGGGCGATGGCAACCGCACCGGAGGCCGCACCGGCGCAGGACGGCGACGGAGGCGTCGCGCTGGCTTCGGCCCGGGGCCGCTGGGTGCTCACCTGCGCCGTCCTCGCGTCCGGCATGGCGATGCTGGACGGCACGGTGGTGAACGTCGCCCTGCCCACCCTCGGCCGGGACCTGGACACGTCACTCGCGTCCCTGCAGTGGGTCGTCAACGCCTACATGCTCACGCTCTCCGCGCTGTTGCTGCTCGGCGGGGCGCTCGGCGACCGGATCGGGCGGCGGCGCACCCTGGTCATCGGCGTGGTGTGGTTCGCCGTCGCCTCGGCCCTTTGCGGGCTCGCGCAGAACGCGGGGACACTCATCGCGGCGCGGGCGCTGCAGGGCATCGGCGGCGCGCTCCTCACGCCGGGATCGCTCGCCCTGGTGCGTACGTCGTTCCGGCCGAAGGACCAGGCACGCGCGGTGGGCGCCTGGTCGGGGCTCGGCGGGGTGGCGGGCGCGGTCGGGCCGTTCCTTGGCGGCTGGCTGATCGACGGGCCCGGCTGGCGGTGGATCTTCCTGATCAATGTGCCGCTGGCGGCGCTCGTGCTCCTCGCGGTCCGGCATGTGCCGGAGAGCCGGGCCGAAGGCGCCGCCGAGAAGCCGTTCGACGTGACGGGGGCGTGCCTGGCGGCGCTGTTCCTCGCGGGCATCAGCTTCGCGCTGATCGGCGCCGCGGGAGACGCGTCGAAGGCAGCGGCGCTCCTGCCGGGGCTCGGCGGGCTCGCCGCCGGTATTGCCTTCGTCGTCGTCGAGCACCGCCGCCGCAACCCGATGCTGCCGCTCTCCCTCTTCCGCTCCCGCCTGTTCAGCGCGGCCAACGTGATGACGCTGTGCCTGTACGCGGCCATCGGCGGGCTCCTGTTCATGCTGCCGGTGCAGTTGCAGACGACGCTGGGCTACGACGCGTTGCAGGCGGGCACGGCGACGCTGCCGATCACGGTCCTGATGCTGCTGCTCTCGGCGGCCGCGGGCGATCTGGCGCGGCGGGTGGGGCCCACCTTGCCGCTGGTCGCGGGGCCGTTGACCGCGGCCGCCGGGGCGCTTTTGATGCTGCGGATCGAGCCCGGGGCGGCGTACGTCACGGAAGTCCTTCCCGCGGTCGTGGTCCTCGGCCTGGGGATGAGCCTGTTCGTGGCTCCGCTGACCGCCACGGTCCTCGCCTCGGTCGACGCGGGCCGCGCGGGTCTGGCGAGCGGCGTCAACAACACCGCGGCGCGGGTGGCCCAGATGCTGGTCGTCGCCGCGCTGCCGCTGGCCGTGGGGCTGTCCGGGACGGCGTACGCGGACCCCGAGGCGCTGAACTCGGCCTTCGGCAAGGCGGCGGTGGGCTGTGCGGGCCTGTTCGTCCTCGCGGCGGCAGCGGCGGCGGTCTTCATCCGCCCGCGACCCGACTCCTGGCACGAGGACGCGGGGAACACGCCGCGCTGCAAGTCCCACCTCGGCGTCGGGGCACCGCCGTTGGAGCCGGGCAAGGACTGCGCGGGGTAGCGGTGCCCGGAGCGTCAGACCGCCGCGTCAGGCGCCTCGCGCACGAAGAGGGTGACCGTCACGCTCTCCTTGAAGCCGTTGCGCCGCATCAGCGTGGCGGACGCGGTGTTGCGCGACTCGACGTCGGTCACCACGGCGGTGGCACCGGCGGCGGTCAGCGTGGCGCAGCAGGCCTGCACCAGATGGCTGGCGACACCCTTGCCCTGATGGGCGGGGGCGCTGGCGATCCACTCCAGGTTCCCCCAGTCCGCGCGCTGGTCGAACCCCATCGAGCCGAGGACGAACCCGGCGAGATCGTCACCGTCGAGCGCCACCCAGCAGGAGGAGGCGTCGGCGTCCAGATGCCGGGCGATCGCCGACAGCGACCAGGAGGTGTACGGCTTCACCGAGGTGTCGTAGAGCTCACGCCCCAGGGCGAGCACGTCGGCCAGATGGGTGGGAGCCATCCGTTCGAGAACGATCGGGGACCGCTGGTGGGCGGCGGCGGCTGACATGGGGACCTCCTGGGTCACTGACGCCGGGACCTGCGCGGGGCGGGGGCGGTGACCGGCTGCTTCTCACGCTATGAGGGCGCGGGGCGTCGCGCACGCCAGGACCGGCCGCCGCGGGGCCCACGGCTCAAGTGCGGAGCCCTTTAACAGACTGCTGCGGTAAGCGCCTATCGTGGTGCGCATGTCCGCTCCTGAGCTGATCCGCATCGTCTCCCGTTCCTCCCCCATGGCGCTGGCCCAGGTGGAGCGCGTACGCGCCGAACTCGCCGCGCTGCACCCCGGGATCCGTACGGAGGTCGTACCGGTCACGACCTCCGGGGACCGCTGGATGGGGGACCTCGCGAAGCTCGGCGGCAAGGGCGCGTTCACCAAGGAGGTCGACGCGGCGCTGCTCGCCGGTGAGGCGGACCTCGCGGTGCACTGCGTCAAGGACGTACCGGCGGACCGGCCGCTTCCGGCGGGCACCACCTTCGCCGCGTTCCTCAAGCGCGACGACATCCGTGACGCGCTCATCCACCCCGGCGGTCTCACCCTTGACGAGCTGCCCGCTGGAACTCGCATCGGCACGTCGTCGGTGCGCCGCATCGCGCAACTGGCCGCGTCACACCCGGAGTTGGAGTGCGTCCCGATGCGCGGGAACGCCGGCCGCCGGATGGAGAAGCTGGCCGCCGGCGACGCGGACGCGCTGCTCCTCGCCGTGTCGGGCCTCGAACGCATCGACCGGATGGACGTGGTCAGCGAGGTGCTCTCGGTGGAGACGATGTGCCCGCCGATCGGGGCGGGCATCCTGGCGCTGCAGTGCCGCGAGGAGGACACAGAGACCATCGACGCCGTGTCGGGCCTCGGCGACCCGGAGGCCTGGCGGGAGGCCACCGCCGAGCGCATGTTCCTGCACGTCCTGCAGGGGCACTGCAACTCCCCCATCGCCGGGTACGCGCGCTGCGAGCGGGGCGGCGACCTCTCGCTGCGCGCCCGGGTCTTCACCCCGGACGGCAAGACGGTCCTCAACGCCCACGAGTGGGCCGGGCCCCTCGACCCGGCGACACTCGGCACGTCCGTGGCGGTCACGCTGCTGCGCCAGGGCGCGCGCGAGCTGATCGACTCGATCGCGCACTGAACCTCTCTCGACCGAGGGTGCTCACGCGACGGTGACCCGCACGCCGACGGCGGCGATGGCGTCCAGCTCGCCACCGGCCGCCCCGGCGTCGGTGACGAGGGTGTGCACCCCTCCCGTCGGGCAGATCCTGGCGAACGTCGCCCTGCCGATCTTGGTGTGGTCGGCGACCACGACGGTACGACTGCTGTGTCCCGCGAAGGCACGGTCGGTGGCCGCCTCCAACTGGTCGTGCGTGGTGCACCCGTGGGCGGCGCTGATGCCGTCCACGCCGAGGAACGCGATGTCCGTGTGATGGTCGGCGAGCGTCTTCTCCGCGATGGGACCGACCAGTTCGTAGCTCTCGCTGCGGGCGGTGCCGCCGACCACGATCAGGGTGACGGTCGGGCGCAGGACGAGGGCGGCCGCGATGTTCACGGCGTTGGTGACGATCGTGACGGGGCCGCGGTCGGCGAGCAGCCTGGCCACTTCCGTGGTGGTGCTGCCGCCGGTGAGACCGACCACCGCACCGGCGGGGACCAGCCGGGCCGCGGCCCGCGCGATGGCCTGCTTCTGCGGGGAGCGCTGGTCGATCCGGTGCCTCAGCGGCACCTCGATGCTCACACCGCCGAGGACCGCGCCGCCGTGCGTGCGCTCGAGGAGCCGCTGGTCGCTCAGCTGCCGAAGGTCACGGCGCACGGTCGCCTGCGAGACGCCGAGCAGCCCGGCCAACTGCGTGACGTCCGCACTGCCCTGGGCGGCCACATGCTCAAGTATCCGCGCCTGGCGGTCGCTTCTCAGCACGGGGCGAGCATAGACCCCGGACGCCGACCCGAGCAGAGTCCCGCAGAAATCGTGAGTGTTTCTGCGCGAGTCGGCCAAGTGCTCTTCAGCCCTCATCCCTTGACATGACCGAAGCTGCTCGATTAACTCCCTGGCACGCCGATGCCGAGCACTCGGCGCAGAGGTACGCCTAGCCGGTAGGTGGCCACGGCCATGAGCCCGGACTGAGTCGCCAGGACCCTTCCCGTGTCCGAGGCGGGGACGTGCCCCCAGACATCTGGAGCTCTGAGATGAGCCTCAATCGTGTTCTGCGCAGGGGTGTCGTCGCGTCCGCGGCCCTCACGGCCACCGCGGCCGCCTGCCTGCTCGCCCCGTCGACCGCCTCCGCGGGCGCCACCGCCGCCCCGCTGCCGCCGCGTCACGCCGGTTTCGACTACCAGATCGGCGGCGCGTACACACCGCCCGCCGGGGTCGCGACCGTCAGCCGGGACGCGGCGGCGGCCCCCGCTCCCGGCCTGTACAACATCTGCTACCTCAACGCCTTCCAGGCCCAGCCGGGGGCGGAGGACGACTGGGATGCCGACCTGCTGCTGCGGGACGACAACGGCGATGTCGTGTACGACGGCGACTGGGGCGAGGCCGTCCTGGACATCCGCACCGCGGGCAAGCGCGAGCGCATCGCCGCCGAGGTCGGCGGCTGGATCGACGGCTGCGCCGACAAGGGCTTCCAGGCCGTCGAGCCGGACAACTACGACACCTTCACCCGCTTCCCCGACCTGCTGACGGCCAATCAGGCCATGTCGTTCATCGCGCTGCTCTCCGCGCACGCCCACGAACAGGGTCTGGCCGTCGCGCAGAAGAACACTCCTCAGCTGGCCGGTGAGCGTGCACGGACCGGGCTCGACTTCGCCGTCGCCGAGGAGTGCGGCGCGTACGACGAGTGCGCGGACTACACCTCCGCGTTCGGCGACGACGTCCTGGTCATCGAGTACACGGACGCCGGTCTGCGCAAGGCCTGCGCGGGCTTCGGCGACCGGCTCGCCATCGTGCGCCGCGACGTCGGCGTGACGCCCGCGGGCAGCGACGGACACGTCCGCAAGACCTGCTGACACCCTCGGCCCCTCCGGCCTCCCCCTCTCCCTCCCCCGCCGTGGACGTTCCGGCCCCTGGCCTGCGCGCACCCATGAATTTCCCGCGCCGCGGGCGCACCCCATCCCCCTGGAGGCAGTGATGAGCACAGGACCCCGAGCGCCGGGCCACCCGTCACGGCGCAGTGTGCTGCGCGTGGGCGGCGCGGCGGCGATGGTGGCGGGAGGGGGCACGCTGGCCGGCTGCGGCACGGGGCCCGCCGACGGGGTCGGACCCGACGGGCGGGTGACCATCCAGCTGTGGCACGGGCAGACGGACACCGCGGCGAAGGTCCTGAAAGGCCTGGTGGCCCGCTTCCACGCCGCGCATCCGGACATCAGCGTCGACATGGGCGGCGGTGTGCTCGCCGACGCCATGCTCCAGAAGATCACCGCCGCGCTCGCCGCTGGCTCCTACCCCGATGTCGCCTACGTCTTCGGCTCCGACCTGGCCAGCGTCGCCCGGAGCCCCCAGGTGGTCGACCTGACCTCCCATGTACGTGCGGGGCCGACACCATGGCGCAACTTCTGGGGCCCGGCCCGGCAGGCCGTCACCGTCAACGGCCGGGTCCGTGCGATGCCCGCGCTCCTGGACTGCCTCGCCGTGGTCTGCAACAAGAAACTGTTCGCCGACGCGGGACTCGATCTGCCCGAACCCGGCTGGACCTGGCAGGAGTTCACCGACACGGCACGCCGGCTGACCGACGCCTCCCGCGGCCGTTTCGGCACCGGCTGGCCCGGCACCGGCGACGAGGACACCGTGTGGCGGGTGTGGCCGATGGTGTGGGACCTGGGCGGCGACGTGATCGCCGACGACGGGCACGGCATCGGCTTCGCGCGGGAGGGCGTACGCGCGCTCGAGGTCGTACGGGACCTGGTGCGCGACAAGAGCGTGTACGTCGACCCCAAGCCCGGCAGCGAGCAGATGTACCAGGTCTTCCTCTCCGGACGGATGGGCATGGTGCCCACCGGCCCCTGGCAGCTGCCGGACATCTCCCAGGCCGAGGTCGACTACCACGTCGTGCCGATGCCCAGCTTCAGCCGCCGCCCCGTGACCATCTCGGGCCCCGACACCTGGACGGTCTTCGACAACGGCGAGGCCCGGGCACAGGCGGCTCGCACCTTCGTCAGCTGGCTCAACCAGCCTGCTCAGGACAGCCGTTGGGCCGTCGAGGCGGGCAGCCTCCCGCTGAGCCGACGCAGCCAGGACCGTCCCGCCTGGCGCGAGCACGCCACCGACATGCCCGGCCTTCCGGTGTTCACCGAGGCGGTCACATCGGCGCGGGTCCGCCCCGTGCACGCCGCCTACCCCCGCATCTCCCAGTCCCTCGGGCAGGCGGTCGTTTCCGTGCTGCTCGGCCGCAAGAGCCCCGCCGACGCGGTGCGTTCATGCGCCGACGAGGCCAACGCCGCCCTGCTGATACCGCGTTGAGGACCGATATGCCGTCACTTCCCCGCCCCCTGACCCTGCCGCCGGACCCGTCCGGCCAACGCGCCCTGCGCCGCCGACGCCGCGGAGAGACCGCCACCGCCTGGGCGTTCATCTCCCCCGCCGTCCTCGTCATCCTCGGTCTGAGCGTCTTGCCGGTCGTGTGGTCGCTGCTGCTGTCCTTCCAGGCCAACGACCTGGTCACGCCCAGCCGTTGGGTGGGCCTGGACAACTACCGTGCGCTGGCCCAGGACCCGCACTTCAGCCAGGCCGTGCGCAACACCCTGCTCTACACCCTCTTGTACGTGCCCTTGAGCATCGCCGTCGGACTGGTCCTCGCCCTGGCACTGAACCGGCGGATCCGCTTCGTCGGCCTGTACCGCACCCTGTTCTTCGTGCCGTTCGTGATCTCGGCCACCGCCCAGGGCGTGCTGTTCTCGTTCATCCTCGACCCCGAGTTCGGGGCCGCCAACTCCGTGCTTCACCGTCTGGGGATCTCGCCGCAGGGCTTCCTCACCGACTCCTCGCAGGCGCTGTTCGTCCTGGTCGCCATCACGCTGTGGAGCGGCACCGGGCTGTGCACCGTCATCTACCTGGCCGCACTGCAGGACGTCGAGCAGTCGCTGATCGAGGCGGCCCGCCTGGACGGCGCGGGGCGGTGGCATCTGCTGCGCCACGTGACACTGCCCGCGCTCTCCCCGGTCAGCGTGTTCCTGCTGCTGTGGCAGACCATCCAGTCCCTTCAGGTCTTCGACCTCGTCTATGTGACGACCAAGGGCGGACCGCTCGGGTCGACCACGGTGATCGTCTACTTCATCTGGGAGCAGGCCTTCAAGAACTTCACCGCCGGGTACGGCGCAGCGGCCGCCTACGTCCTGGCGCTCGCCTTGTTCGTGGTGGCCGTCGTGATGCGCGTGGTCCGTGGCCGTGGCCCCGGCCGCGCACGCACCCTTCGTACGAAAGCAGCCGCCTGATGACCGCGACCACCACCGCACCCGAGGCCACCGCGCGCCGGGCCGCCGAGCCCGCCGCCCCGCGCCGCCACCGCCGCTTCCGGTTGCCGTTCAGTGGCTGGCACGCGCTGCTCGCACCGCTGGCCCTGCTCTTCGCGGTGCCGCTGATCTGGCTGCTCCTGAGCTCGGTGATGAGCAACGCCGAGATCAACCGCTTCCCGCCGGCGCTGTGGCCCTCCAGTGTCGATCTGGGCGGCTACCGCTATGTGCTCGGCAACGCCATGTTCCCGCGCTGGCTGCTGAACTCCGCGATCGTCTCCGCCGTCGCGGTCACGTCGAACCTCGTCTTCGGCGCGCTCGGCGGCTACGCGTTCGCGCGGATGCGCTTCCGCGGCTCGCGGATGCTGCTCGTGCTGATGCTGGCGACGATGGCGGTGCCCTTCCAGCTGACGATGATCCCCACCTTCCTCGTGATGAAGAAGCTGGGCCTCATCGACACCCTCGGCGCCCTGATCGTGCCCTCCCTGGTCACGCCGTTCGCGGTGTTCCTGCTGCGGCAGTTCTTCCTCTCCCTGCCCAGGGAGCTGGAGGAGGCCGCCTGGATCGACGGCTGCTCGCGGCTGCGGGTCCTCTGGTCGATCGTGCTGCCGCTGGCGCGGCCCGCGCTCGCCACGGTGGCCGTACTGACCTTCCTCACCACGTGGAACGACCTGACCTGGCCGCTGATCGCGATCAACCACGACACCCAGTACACGCTGCAGCTGGGACTCACCACCTTCCAGGGGCAGCACCACACCCGCTGGTCCGCGGTGATGGCGGGCAACGTGATCACCGTCCTGCCGGTCCTGGTCGCGTTCCTCTTCGCGCAGAAGGCCTTCATCCGCTCGGTCACCTCCAGCGGCCTGAAGGGCTGACCCTTCCCGCCGCGTCCTTCCCCGCTCCCTCGCACGATCCGAAGGAAATCGATGTCCCACTCGTACGATCTGCTCGTCATCGGGGACGCCAACCCCGATGTGATCCTCGGCCCGCTCACCGGGCCGCTCGCCTTCGGCCAGCGCGAACAACTCGTCGGCGCCGGGTCCCTGACCCTCGGCGGCTCGGCCGCGATCATGGCGTGCGGGGCCGCGCGCCTGGGCCTGAAGGTGGCCTTCGCCGGGCTTGTCGGTGACGACGAGGCCGGCCGCTACACGCGTGACGCGCTCACCGCACGCGGCGTCGACACCCGCGCGCTGCGGACGGACACCTCCCGGCCGACCCCGCTCACCGTCGTGCTCACCCAGGACGACGACCGAGCGATCCTCACCTCTCCGGGCACCCTGACCGCCGTCAGCGGCGACGACGTCCCCGTCGAGCTCCTGGCCGACGCCCGGCACGTCCACGCCGCCTCGTACTTCCTCCAGCCCCGCCTGGCCGCCGACCTGCCCCGGCTGCTGCGCACCGCACGATGGCACGGCGCGAGCACGTCCTTGGACACCCAGGACGACCCGTCGGGGCGATGGGACCGGGCAGCCCTCGACGCCGTGCTCGCCGAGACCGACATCCTGCTGCCCAACGCCCGGGAGGCCCTGCACCTGGCGGGGGCACCGACCGGCAGCAGCCCGGAGCGCGCCGCCGAACTCCTGTCCGCCCACGTCCCGTTGGCCGTGGTCAAGAACGGCGCCGCCGGCGCCCTGTGCCACAACGGCCACACCCTGCTGACCGCACCGGGCCTTCCCCTGACCCCCGTCGACACCGTCGGCGCCGGGGACAGTTTCGACGCCGGATTCATCGCCGCGCTCCTCGACGCACGGCCGCCGCACGAGGCGCTGCGGTTCGCCGTCGCCTGCGGGTCGCTGTCCACCCGCGCCCACGGCGGCACGTCGGCCCAGCCCACGCGGGACGAAGTCCTCGCCCACACCACCCTGAGCGGAGCGCACGCCTCATGACCCATCCCAAGATCGCCTTCATCGGCGCCGGCAGCGTCGTCTTCACCCAGGGCCTGCTCGCCGACCTCTTCGCCTTCCCCGAGCTGAAGGGTGCCCATATCGCCCTGCACGACATCGACGCCGAACGCCTGACCACCGCGCAGGCAGCGGCCGAGTACATCGCCGGCCACCTCGGCGCGCACGCCACCGTCACCCGCCACGCCGACCGGCGCGAGGCCCTGGCGGGCGCGGACTTCGTCATCAACATCGTGCAGGTCGGCATGGGCGAGGCCACCCGCACCGACTTCGAGGTCCCGGCCCGATACGGTCTGCGCCAGACCATCGGCGACACCCTCGGCATCGGCGGCATCTTCCGCGCCCTGCGCACCTTCCCGCTCCTGAAGGCCCTCGGCGAGGACATCGCCGAACTCTGCCCGGACGCCTGGCTCCTCAACTACACCAACCCCATGGCCATGAACATCCAGTACCTCACCCAGGCCACCGGCCTGACCCGGGTGGTGGGCCTGTGCCACTCCGTGTACTGGACCATGCGGGATCTGGCCGAGCTGATCGACGTCCCGTACGAGGAGATCACCTACCGGGCGGCGGGCGTCAACCACCAGGCGTGGGTGCTGCGATTCGAGCACCAGGGGCGCGATCTCTACCCACGGCTCGACGAACTCATCGCCGGGGACGCGCAGTTGCGGCGCCGGGTCCGCGTCGACATGTACCGGCGGCTCGGCTACTACCCCACCGAGACCAGCGAGCACTCCTCCGAGTACGTCCCCTGGTACCTGCACCACGACAAGGAGATCGAGCGCCTGCGCCTGCCGGTCGGCGCCTACCTCGGCATCGTCGAGGAGAACGTCGCCGCCTATCACCACACGCGCGACGCCCTGGCCGCCGGTGAACCGCTCACCGTCGAGGGCACCATGGAGTACGCCCCGCAGATCATCCACAGCATCGTGACCGGCGCCCCGCGCACCGTCTACGGCAACGTCCCCAACCACGGCCTGATCGACAACCTCCCGGGCCATGGGGTGGTCGAGGTCCCCTGCCTCGTCGACGCCTCCGGCATCCAGCCGACCCGCGTGGGCTCCCTGCCCCCACAACTCGCGGCGCTCAACCGCACGTACCTCAGCATGAACGACCTGGTCGTACGCGCCGCCCTCGACGACGAGCCACGCCACATCCGGCACGCCGCGATGACCGACCCGGCCACCGCGGCGGCGCTGCCGGTGGAAGAGATCTGGCGGCTGTGCGACGACATGGTCAGCGCCCACGCGGAGCGCCTCCAGCCGTCCTTGCGCCCTCTGCTGGGCGACTGACCGGCCGACGCCCGGACATCCAGCACCCGGCACCCCACCCATCGCATCGCCTCCACTTGACCTGATGGAGAAAGCACCCGCCATGTCGCTCACAAGCCAGGAAATCGACTCACAGCCGCAGTGCTGGGAGTACGCGCTGAAACAACTCCCGGAATACGCCCAGGCGTTGCCCGCCAAGGGTGAGCGGGTCGCCGTGATCGGCTGCGGTACGTCGCTGTTCATGGCCCAGGCCTACGCGCACCTGCGGGAGGACCTGGGGCACGGCCCCACCGACGCCTTCCCCGCGTCCGCGGCCCGGCTGCACCGCCCGTACGACCGCATCCTGGCCCTCACCCGTTCCGGCACCACCACCGAAATCCTCACCGCCCTCGGGGCGGCCCGCTCCTCCGCGCGCGTCACCACCCTCACGGCGGTGCCCCGGTCGCCTGCCGCGCGCGCCGCCGACGACGTGATCATCCTCGACCACGCCGATGAGCGCTCCGTCGTGCAGACCCGCTATCCGACCACGCAACTCGTGCTCCTGCTCGCCCACTTGGGACACGATCTCGACCGGGCGCTGACCGACGTGACCACGGCCCTGAGCGCGCCGCTCGATCCACGGCTGCCTGCCGCGGAGCAGGTGACCTTCCTCGGCGAGGGCTGGCACGCCGGGCTCGCGCACGAGGCGGCGCTCAAGGTGCGTGAGGCGGCGGCCCGGTGGACCGAGTCCTACCCGGTGATGGAGTACCGCCACGGGCCCATCGCGGTCGCCGGTCCCGGACGAGCCGTGTGGAGCCTGTCTCCGCTGCCCGCGGAGCTGGCCGCCCGGATCGAGGACACCGGGGCGTACCTCCGCGCCCCCGAGCTCGACCCGCTCGCCGAACTCGTGCTCGCCCAGCGTCTTGCCGTACGGCTCGCCGAGGACGCGGGGCGCGACCCCGACAAGCCGGCCCATCTGACCCGCTCGGTGGTCCTGTCCTGAACCGCCCGGCGCCGGCCTGACCGTCAACCTGCCCGCCGAGGCCCAGGCTGACGTACGTAAGATCGACATCGCGTCACATTTCGCCACACGGAAGGGCCGCGAGGCCCGCCCCCGGTGGACCCGCGGCGCGTTGACCCGGCGGCTGCCCGCACCGACAGCCGCCCCCGAACGAAAGTCTTCGATGCACCGCCCGCACCGTTCGAACCCCCCGCGCCCCGCGCTCCCTGCCCGGCTGGCCGCCTGCGCCGCCGCCCTCCTCCTGGCCGCGACCGCCTGCACCCCCGACGACGGCAAGGACACCCCGGCCACGGACCGGTCGGACGCCGTACGCGCGCCGGAGGCGGACGCCGTCTTCGACTACCAGCTCGGCGGCCCCTACCCGCCCGGCGACGCGGTGCGGGCGGTGTCCCGCGACCGCTCCGCCGAACCGGCCGAGGGCCTCTACAACGTGTGCTACGTCAACGCCTTCCAGTCCCAGCCGGGCAAGGCCGTCACCTGGTGGAAGAAGAACCACCCCGGCCTGCTCCTGAAGGACGACGAAGGCTCCCTGGTGGTCGACGAGGACTGGGAGGAGCCGCTCCTGGACATCTCCACGCCCGGCAAGCGCAGCGAGCTGATGGACATCGTCGGACCGTGGATCGACGGCTGCGCCGAGTCGGGACACGACGCGGTGGAGCCCGACAACCTCGACTCCTACGAGCGTTCGGACGATCTCCTCACGACCGAGGACGCCGCCGCTTTCGCCGAGTTGCTCGCCGAGCGTGCGCACAGCCGTGGCCTGGCCATCGCCCAGAAGAACACCACCGACCTCCTGCCCGAGCGCCGTCGTGTCGGTTTCGACTTCGCCGTGGTCGAGGAGTGCGCGGCGTACAAGGAGTGCGGCGACTTCGCCGACGCCTACGACGACAAGGTCTTCGCCGTCGAGTACACGCGCAAGGACTACCGCAACGCCTGTGACGCCTGGGGTTCCCGTCTCTCCATCACCCTGCGCGACCGCGACGTCAGCCCCGAGGGAGCGAAGGGATACGTCTTCGCACAGTGCTGAGGGCCGCTCCGGGGCCGGGCCCGCGTCAGGCGCCCGGCCTCTGCGTGAGCCGATCGAGCTGCTTGCCGACCACCACATCGAGGGGGAAGCCAGGGGTGCGCTGTGCACCCCGGTCGCCGAACTCCACGGTGAGGGCGCCCACCCGCACCCAGATGTGGTGGTCGGTCAGCACAGTGCCCTTGGGGCCGTCCATGCTCAGGTCGAAGGCGACGGCTTCGTCCCCGAGGTCGCCGGGCGCCTTCGACACGGAGATACGGGAGTTGAGCTTTCCCTCCGGGGTCTGCCCCACCAGGGTCTTGCACGTCTTGAGCCCCTCCGCGAGCCTCCGGAACTCCCTCGACGCACCGTCCCCGGCGTACGAGGCCAGCCAAGTCCGCCCGCCCCATTGGTTCTTCCGCCACCAGAAGTCCTGGATCACGGACGTGGACGCGTTGTGCGACACGAGCGCGTCGAACACGTCCTGGCAGCCCTCCCCCGGCACCAGGACCCGCGGATCGTACTTGGGCACGGGTCCCTGCACCGGCGCACTCTCGATGCCCCGCACATCCCCGTCCCGCAACAGGAGACCCTTCAACTGCCGGGCTGACAGCGATGACGACGGTGCTCCTGATGCCGGCAGCGAAGACTTCGAGGGCGCCGACGCGGACGGCGATTCCTTCGCCTCCAGGGCTTCGGCCGACCCTCGCGCCGAACATCCCGTGACGGCCACGACCACCCCGACGGCCACCACCGCACCCGCTGCCCCACGACCCCTTGCCCGCATCCCCGTTGCCCCCTTGATCTTCCGCGTTCGCGACGCGCAGACCTTACGGCACTGTGTGCGGGGGCACGCACACGGATCCCGACCTCCGGGAGCTCCGTGGAACTCGCTCAGAACCAGTGCAGGCAGTGCGGGGCCCGTTCCGTGCGGAAGAGTGCGTCCGCGAGGGTCGTGGCGTCCGGGTGGTGGGCCCGGATGTGTCCCGCGCGCACGAGCGTGCTCGGGGCGGTGCCGCCCAGGTAGAGCGAGCCCAGGTCACGTACGTCCAGGGACAGGTCGGGCCGGCGGTCCGTGGGGACACAGGCGGCCTTGCCGTCACGGACCGTCAGCAGATAGCGGCCGTGCTCTTCGAGGAACGGGTCCACGACGTCGAGGATCAGCTCACCGTCGGTGGACCAGCCACGCGCTGTCAGGGCGCGCGGGACATCGAGGAGACGCACCCACAGCCAGTCCGTGTGTTCGCCGATCGCGCCGGCCCGGAGGTCTGCCAGTTGCCAGCGCAGCGGGTGCTCGGGCGGGACGTGCCGGAACACGACCCGCGAGACCAGGTCGTGTCCGAGCACGCACCGGGCCAGGGCGGTGAAGACCGCGTCATCGGTGGCTATGGTCTCGTCGACCGTCAGGGTGTCGGGCTCGCTGATGGAGTAGCTGGCGTAGCCGTCCGCCGTGCCTTCGGCGTCCCAGTGGACGGCTACGTAGCGCGGCGCCGGCGAGACGGGCGACTGCCCCGCTCCCAGGGCCCACCAGCGGTGCGGCCGGGACAGCGCGCCGGGCTGGGCGCGGCGGTAGCGGTCGTAGACCTCTTCGAGGATCTCGCCGCACTCGGCACGCCGCAGCACCTCGACATACCCGCTGTCCGTGCCGGACGCCGGTGCGTCGGCCGTCGCGCCCGCCCGGGGGACCGCGAGGTCGGCCCGGTGGCGCGGCACCGTCAGCCGGGCGGTGAAGGTCGCCGGTCCGTAACCGAACCTGCCGTAGATCGGCGCCTCGGAAGCCAGCAGCACCGCGAGGAACTCGCCCCGGGCCCGTACGTCGGCGAGTTGGCGCCGCATCATCGCGCTGAGCACGCCACGCCGCCGGTGCGAGGGCAGGACGCCGACCGCGCTCACCCCGGCGACCGGAGCGGTGGTCCGACCGGGCAGGGTGAGGTCGAAGGAGTACGCGGCGGCGGTGCCCACCGGCCGCCCGTCCGCTGCCAGGGCCAGCAGTCCGCGGTCCGTTTCGAGCGCCGACCACCAGCGCCCGCCGCCCGCGACCGGGGTTTCCGGGAAGTGTCCGAATGCCGCGTGGACCGTGTCGACGAAGACGTCCAGGTCCTCATCGGTCGTGGGACGAATGTGCATCGCTGTCGCTTCCTTCTCGAAGTGCCGGGTGAGTACGGAGTACCAGGTGAGTACGGAGGAGTACCGGCACACCGGCATGGTGTCCGGCCGCGGGCCCAGCGGACTACTCGCCGTCCGCAACGGCCGAGGCCGCGTCCCGTCGCCGCGCACGGCCGACGGTCACCGCACCGCGGAAGCCCTCCGGCGAGATGGCCGACATCGCGTCGAGCGAGGGGGCGGGGACCGGCAGGAGATGGGCGTCGACCCAGGTGTCCCCCGTCGCCGCGTTGGCCCACGGATCCTCGATCACGACGGCGCCGGGTACGACGCCGTGGCAGAGCACCCAGTGCGGTACGTCGAACCCCTGCATCCGGGCGAGCGAGAGCAGGAGCAGTACGTGTTCGCGTCGGCCGACCGCCTCCCGGATCGAGCTCAGGGAGAGGCGGCTCGGGTCGATCGGGACACCGATGCGTTCCGCGTCCGCACGGGAGGCGCGCTGGAGCAGGGCACGCCATTCCTGGTCGCTCTCCGAAAGGTGGTCGAGCATGACCGGCCGGTCGGTGTCGAGGTGGACCGTGACCGGGGAAGCGGGCCAGGCTCGGCTCAGGGCGACGCCCAGTCCGACGGGCTCGCACGCGAGGAAGTTGGTGGCATCGCGCCACAGCGTCAACTCCGCGTTCCGGTCGAGCCCCTCCCGCGGCAGCCGCCCCGCGTGCGCCTGCGCGACCAAGGCGGTGACGGCGCCGCAGGTGAAGTGCGTGCTCTGCCCGTAGTACGGAGGCTCGGTCAGTACGCCGTCGCGCAGCCAGCGCACGTAACCGGCGGCCGGCCCTGCCGCCCCCTCCGACTGCGCGAGCGGAGGGTTCAAGGGGGCGAAGCCGGCGGCAGCGGCGTCCGCGGGACTCGCCGACCACCCTTCCCACTTGACCTGCGCGAGCTCTCGGCGACGGGCGTGGGCGACGACCGCCTCCACGACTGCCGGTACGTCGCCGACGGCATCCACGATCTTCAGATAGGCCGTGTCCGGACGGGCCGTCACGAGCGCGGCAGCGGTCCAGTCCCCGCCGTCGCCGTCGGGTACGGCCACGATGTGCGGGGCGTGGGCGGAGCGGTCGACCGCTCGCCAGCGCTCCGACACCTCGTGGTGGGCGAGCCGCGCCAGCTGGATCGGCGGGGTATCGCGCTCGTAGGGAACGACGGTGCTCCTCACGGGCTCTGCGGGCCGCGCGGGCGTTTCCTGATGGGGCGACATTCTGGTGCTCCTGCCGACGGAACAGAGGGGAAGAAGGGGAAGGAGGGACGGTTGTTCAACGGGACTTCCGGAGCACCCACACGAAGTACGGTGCGCCGACCAGGGCGATCATGAGGCCCGCCGGCACCTGGGCGGGCGCGACGAGCGTGCGGCCGAGCGCGTCCGCCACGCATACGAGCACCCCGCCCAGCAGCATCGCGACCGGGATCGCGCGGCCGTGCCGGGCGCCCACCAGGGAACGGGCGAGATGCGGGGCGACGAGCCCCACGAAGCCGACGACGCCGACGGCGATCACGCTGAGCGCCGCGAGCACCGCGGCGATCGCCAGGGCGGTGAAGCGGGTGCGTTCCACCCTGACACCGACGATGCGCGGGGTGTCCTCGTCGACGGCGAGCAGGTCGAGCCGGCCGCGCATGGCGAGCAGTACGGGAAGGGCGAGGACCAGCGCCACCGCGACCGGGACGACGTCGGGGAACGTGCGCCCGTAGGTCGTGCCCGAGAGCCAGGTGAAGATCCGGGGCGTGTTGTACGGGTCGGCGCGCAGCAGGAGGAAGGTGGTGACGGAGCTGAGGCCGTACCCCATGCCGATGCCGATCAGCACGAACCGGTCGGGCAGGAAACCGCCGCGCCAGGCCAGCAGGGCGATCACGGCGAAGGTGGCGAGGCCAGCCGCGACGGCGACCGCGATGAGCACCGGCCGGCCACCGGGCAGGCCGGACGTGACGACGCTCGCCGCACCGAGGCCGGCGCCCGCCGTGATGCCGAGCACCCCCGGCTCCGCCAGCGGGTTGCGTACCGTGCTCTGCACGACGCAGCCGGCGAGACCGAGCGCCGCGCCCGCGAGGATCGCGGCGGTCACCCGCGGGACCCGGTCGTCGAGCGCCTGGCCGATCAGGTCCGGTGCGGCGCCTTGGACCCAGAGGCCGATGTCTCCCGTCCGCAGCCAGAGGCTTCCGGCCAGGACCGCCACGAGGGCCGCCGCCGCCAGCAGTGCCACCGTCGCGGACACGACGAGGAGGTACGCGCGGCGGGAGCGTACGGCGACGCGCGTGCGCGGGGGTTGCCGGAGTTGACCGGTGTCACGCAGCCGCAGCGCGAGGATCACGATCACGACGGAGCCGAGCAGTGCGGTCGGTACTCCGGTGGGGATGGAGGCGGCCCCGTCCGCCCCCTGCACCGCACGCAGAACCGCGTCCGCGAGCAGGATGAGCAGCGCGCCGAGCAGACCGGCCGCCGGGATCAGGAGCAGGTGCCGGCGCAGCGCGCGGACCCGCCCCGCGATCAGGCGGGCCAGGACGGGGGCGCCGAGGCCGACGAAGGCCATCGGGCCGGCGAGGGTCACCGCGGTGCTGGTCAGCAGTACCGCGCAGACCACGGCGATCACGCGGGTGCTCCGGATGGGCACGCCGAGGGTGGATGCGGTGTCGTCCCCGAGATTCATCACGTCCAGCCGCCTGGACAGGGCCAGGGCCACGAACAGCACCACGCCGATGAGGGGGATGGCCCGTACCGACGCGTCGATGTTCACCTGCGCGAGTGAGCCGCTCCCCCAGGCGAAGAGGCCGGTCGTGTTCTGGTTGAACAGGATGAGGAGCATGCCGGTCGCGGCGTCCAGGGCCATCGCCGTCGCCGATCCGGCGAGGATGAGGCGGGTGCCCGAGGTGCCCGCGGCCCGGCCCGCGAGAAGCAGCACGAGCGCCGCCGCGACCAGGCCGCCGGCGAAGGCCACGGCGCCCGACGCCCACAGCGGGACGGCGAGGCCGAAAGCGGCGATGAGCGTGAGGGAGAAGTGGGCACCGGCCGTGACGGCGAGGGTGTCGGGCGAGGCGAGCGTGTTGTGCGTGACGGACTGGAGCAGCGTGCCGGCGCAGCCGAGGGCGAAGCCCACCGCCACGCCCGCGAGCAGGCGCGGCAGTCGCGAGCCGGTGAGGATCTCGCCGACCGGCGCGCCACCGGTGTTCTCGGGTTCCCCGGCGAGATGGCGCAGCAGGTCGCCGACGCCGACGCCCGATGTCCCCTGCGTCAGGTGCCACATACCCGCCAGGGCGGTCGCGACGAGGAGGAGTGCCAGGACAGCCGCCCCGGCGGGGCCGCCGCCGCGCTCGGCGCGCGGCAGCGGTCCCGCTTCAGATCCGGCTGTGCGTACGGTGCTCACTTCTTGTCGAGTACGTCGACGTAGGCGTCGATCGCCTGCTCGTTGGAACGCGGGCCACCGGCGCCCCACACCCGGGCCGGGAACGCGTGGGCGCGGCCTTCCTTGACGGCCGGGAGGGTCTTCCAGATCGGGTTCTTCCGCAGCGCCGCGACGTAGCCGCCGGCGCCTTCGTCGTTGGCGTAGAAGAGGTTGGCGTCGCCCACCGCGGTGAGGCCCTCGACGTCGGTCTGCGCGAGGCCGTAGGCGGGGTCGACGCCCCCGTCACCGTGCTTCTTGTTGACGTCGTTGGTCCACGCCGGCTTCAGGCCGAGTTCCTTGCCTATCTCGGTGAACAGGGCGCCGTCGCTGTAGGGGCGAACCGTGAGATTGCCTCCTTCGAGCCATCCGTCGAAGAACAGGAAGTCCTTCGTCGGCAGCTCGGCGTCGGTGACCTTCTTCTTCGCCGTCGCGAGGTGCTGGTCGAACTCCTCGAGCACCTGGTCGGCCCGCTCGGTGCGTCCCGTCGCCTCGCCGATCATGCTGAAGACTTCCCGCATGTTCCCGATCGGGTCCTTCGGGTCCGCTCCTCGCGTGGCCATCACGGGGACGCCTCGCTTCTCCAGCTTCTTGATCATCTCGTCCTTGGCGTCGAACGCCTCCACGACGACGAGGTCGGGCCCGGCCGCGTAGAGGGTGTCGAGGTCGGGCTCCTCACGGGTGCCGATGTCCGTCACGCCCTTGGGCAGCTTCTCCGCGCTGACCCAGGTGCGGTATCCCTTCGCGTCGGAGACGGCGGTGGGGGTGACGCACAGGGTCAGCGCGTCTTCGACCTGCTGCCATTCGAGGACCGCGATCCGCTTGGCGGGCTTGTCGAGCTTCACCTGGCGGCCGACGCCGTCCTTGAAGGAGACCGGCTTCGTCGAGGTGTTCGTGGTGTCCTCGGCACAGCTCTTCGACGCGGGAGACGCGTCGGCGCTGTCGCCGGCCGTGGTCTTGTCGACGTCGGTCGTGCCGCAGGCCGTTGCGGCGAGCAGGGCGAGCCCGGTGGTGGCTGATGCCGCCAGGCGACGGGCACGGTTCATGAGGGGTCCTCTTTCTCACATGATGCGGGTGCGACGCGGAGGCGTTGCGTCGGTTTCCTTGGCGGCACGTCGGAGCGGCGGATGTGGCGCTCCGGGAGGCGTGCCGGCGTGTTCAGGACAGGTGGCGCCCGAGTGGGTCGATGCGGAGGCGGCCTGTGCGAGGGTCGGTGCTCACCTCGACACGGATGTCGTAGACCTCGCCGATGTTCTCGGCGGTCAGGACGTCGGCGGGAGCGCCGGCCGCGTACACACGGCCGGAGCTCATGAGGACGAGTGTGTCCGCGACACGGGAGGCCTGGTCGAGGTCGTGCAGCACGATCCCGACCGCGATGCCGTGTTCCTCGACGAGATCCCGTACGAGGTCGAGCGTCTCGAACTGGTAACGCAGGTCCAGATGGTTGGTCGGCTCGTCGAGGAGCACGACGCCGGTGTCCTGGGCCAGGCAGGCTGCGAGCCAGACGCGTTGCATCTCCCCGCCGGAGAGTTCTCCGACCTGTCGGCCTGCCATCTCCCGTACTCCGGTGACCCCCATCGCGTGGTCGACGGCGGTCCGGTCCTCGGCGGTCGGTCCGGCGAAGCCACGCCGGTAGGGATACCGTCCGAACGCGACGACCTCCGCGACCGTGAGCCCTTGGGGAGCGGGCCGCGACTGGGAGAACAGCGTGACCTCGCGTGCGAACTGACGGGGGCTGAGCAGGGCCGCGTCACGCTCGGGCCGTCCGTCGGGGGCGCGCTGTGCTTCGGGCGCGCCGAGTGTCACCCGGCCGCCGTCCACCCGATGCAGTCGGGAGAGGGCGCGCAGGAGCGTGGACTTGCCGCTGCCGTTCGGCCCGACCAGGGCAGTCGCACGGCCGGGTTCCAGGGCGACCGAGACGCCGTGGACGACCGGCTTGCCGCTGTAGCGGAGCACCAGGTCGTGCCCGTGGAGGGCGGCCGCCCGAGCGGCGGGGCCGGTCACCGATTGTGCGGCAGGCCGGAATGGGCTCGTGAACATGAAGGGGTCCGGACGATCGGAGGGGCGAGGGCTGCGGCTCCCCTCCGTCCGGCTTCACCGGTCAGGCCGCGCACTCACCCGCGCACGGACAGCGCCGTGCGCGGCGAGCAACAACTAAGGGTTACCTAACTCCGAGAAGGTTATATTCCGCTTGCCGCGTCGACAATCAGGCGTTCTGGTCACGCGATACGGAATTCCGGACATCACCCGGTGCGCCGTCCGCCGCGTCGAAGAACGCGCCCGGCGTGGTGCCCATGACCCGCCGGAACGCGGCGATGAAGGAGCTGGGCTGCGCGTAGCCGAGCACCTCGGAGACCGTTGTCACGTCGAAGCCGTCGGCGAGGAGCATCAGCGCCCGGTGCACGCGCAGCATCTGGCGCCACTGCGCGAAGGAGAGACCCGTCGCCTGGCGGAAGGCGCGGGTGACGGTGCGGTCGCTGGTCCCGAGGTGTCGCGCCCACTCCTCCAGCGAGCGGCAGTCGGCGGGATCGTCCAGCAGGGCTTCGGCTATCGCGTCGATACGGGGGTCGCCCGGCAACCGCAGGGAGAACTGCCGCTCCGAGGGCTGGATCACGTCGAAGACGACCGACTCCGCGCGTGCCCTGGCCTCCGCGTCGAGATCCGTACGGGACAGATGGGTGAGCAGTGACTCCAGCAAGGGCGTCATCGCGATCGCCTTCGGTTCCTCGAACGCGAACGGCGTGCGGTCGAGGGCGAAGAAGGCGTCGGAGAACTCCGCACCCGCCGTGGCCCGGCCCGCGTGCACCACTCCGGCGGGCATCCACAGCCCATGTCCCTCGACCACGGTGAAGACGCGGTCCCCCACGCGGGACGTCAGCGTTCCCCCGCGCACCCAGACGAGCTCGTGCAGGGGATGCGAGTGCGGGGACCACTCGGTGGGAGCGCGGACCACGCGGAATCCGGCAAGGATGGCGCCCGCCGCCGCGTGTGCCGGCAGCGCCTCGGCCCGGCGCAGCACGGTGCCCGCCTCGCGCCGCCACATCCCGGGGGTCGCCTCACCACGGGACGCTCGAACCATGCGAAGGAGTCTATCCGTGCTGGTCCACGCCCCGGCTCCTGGGGGAAAACCCCAGGCCAGACGGAGGAAATCCGCGTTCCGGCGAGCCATGGCGGGGGCCTAACGTGAGGTCGTCCGGCCCCACCAGGTCTGCAGCTCAGGAGTAGCGATGACGGAGACTCAAGGCCGCACCGAGCGGGACAGGCCCACGCTCCGACCACGGGCCGGCGCCTCCACCACCTCCGGCACGCCGGAGCGCCCCGGGACGCCCACGGGCACGCGAGGGGCGCGCGCCCTCGTGCGAGCCGTGGGGCGCGCCCCGCTCACCCGGCGGGCGTGGGCCGAGGCGGCGTACTGCGCGATCGGGTTTCCGTTGGCTCTCGCGGGCGGCGTGCTCCTCGCGGTGGCGCTGGCCCTGGGCGCGGGCTTCACCGTGTCGGTGCTGTTCGCCGTGCTCGGGGCGCTCCTGTTCATCACGGGGCTGCGACTGGCCCGCGCGCTGGGCGGCGCGCATCGTCGCCTCGCGGCCCTGTTCCTCGGGGACCGCACGCCCGCGCCACCGCCACTGCGCCCGCAGGGGCGGTTGGTCAACCGGCTCGACGCCCGGCTGTCGGACGGGGTCGGCTGGCGGTCCGCTGCCTATGTCCTGGCGAAGCTGCCGGTCGGTTGTCTGGGGGCGTACGCCGTTTTGTGGTGGGTCGCGGGGCTGATCAACCTCACGGCGCCGCTGCGGTGGGCGCTCTTCGGGCAGCGTCCCGAGCCCGGTTCCCCCGAGGGCATGCCGGTGCTCACGCCGTTCCTCTTCGGCGGTCCGGACGCGGACACCTTCGGCGGCACGTTCCTCGCGGTCGCCGTCGGTGTGGGCATCCTGGTGTGCGCGCCCTGGGTGACCCGCCTGGTGACCGAGGCCGACCGATGGCTGATCGGCGCCCTGCTCGGGCCGGGCCAACTGGCCGATCGGGTACGTGACTTGGAGGAGACGCGGGCGCTCGCGGTGGACGACTCGGTGGCGCTGCTCCGCCGGGTCGAGCGCGATCTCCACGACGGGGCGCAGGTCCGCCTCGTCGCGGTGGCGATGAGCCTCGACATGATCAGGCAGCGGCTCGCCGAGAGCGAGGGCAACGGTGACGGCCGAGGCGGGCCGCTGGATGTCGCCCGTCTGCGTCAACTCGTCGACGGGGCCCACCACAACGCCACCGAGGCCCTCACCGAGCTGCGGGATCTGGCGCGCGGCATCCATCCCCCGGTCCTCGACGACGGGCTGCCGGACGCGCTCGCCACGCTCACCGCACGGAGCAGCATCCCCGTCGAGCTGGTGACGGAGATACCGGAGCGGCCGACCCCGGCCATCGAGACCATCGCGTACTTCTGCGCGGCCGAGCTGCTGGCGAACGTCATCAAGCACAGCGGGGCCCTGAAGGCCTCCATCACGGTGGCCCAGTTGGACGGCCGGCTTCTTCTGCAGGTCGGTGACGACGGGCGTGGTGGTGCGGAGACCGGGGAGGGAAGCGGCCTTGCGGGACTCTTGCAGCGTGTACGTACGGTCGATGGGCGGATGGATGTCAGGAGTCCCGAGGGCGGGCCGACGGCGGTCACCGTCGAGCTGCCGCTGCACGCGTGAGAGCATGCCGCCATGCGCGTCGTGATCGCCGAGGATGCCGCCGTACTGCGGGAGTTGCTGGGTCAGATGCTCCAGGAGCGCGGACATGAGATCTGCGCGTCCGTGAGCGACGCGGACATGCTGCGGGCCGCGGTCGCCGAGCACCGTCCGGACGTCGCGGTGACCGACATCCGGATGCCTCCGACGCACACGGACGAAGGGCTCCGCGCGGCCATCGACATCCGTCGCGATCAACCGGGCACCGGGGTGCTGCTCTTCTCCCAGTACGTGGAGACGAAGTACGCCACACGGCTGCTCGCGGCGGGATCGGCGGGCGTCGGATACCTCCTCAAGGACCGTGTCGCCAACGTCGCGGAGTTCACCGATGCCCTGCAGCGGGTGGCCGCCGGGGGTACGGCTCTGGATCCCGAGGTCGTCACGCAGCTGGCCGGCGCCGGGCGCCGCGCGGAGGAACTCGCGCCTCTCACCGACCGGGAGCGCGAGGTGCTCTCGCTGATGGCGGAGGGCCGGTCGAACGCGGCGATCGCGCAGAGTCTCGTCGTCTCGGCGGGGACCGTGGAGAAGCACGTGGCCGCCGTCTTCGACAAGCTCGGGCTGCCCGCGTCACATGACCACAACCGCCGAGTCCTTGCCGTTGTCCGCTACTTGCGCGGGTGATCGGGAGCGCGTCACCGGAACATATCGTTCCGAAGGACACGGACATATGCCAGAAGCACCCCCGCGTCGTGTGTTGCCAAATCCCTTACGGGCCACCCCCCCGCTGTGCGAAAGTCATTAGCGGTCCATCCCGCCCGTTTGGTCGCACCGCATCCTCAACGGAGCACCTCATGCCGTCCCATGTCTTCGCGGACCGCCCTTCCGCCCAGCCGCCCGAGCGCGGCTCGGTCGAAGCGCTGATCACGCAGACACGCCGGCTCCGCGGCCAGGTCGACGCCGTACGCCGTGATGCCGTGCCCGACCAGAGCGATCCGCAGGGGCGCTGGCAGCGCGCCCTGTGCGACCTGGCGGTCCATCAGCTCAACGACCTGGACGGCCACCTCGCACAGTTGCGCGACGGACCCGCGCAACCGGCCGTCGAGCCCGCCGCCGCTCCGGCCGTTCCCCCGCCGCTCGAACCCCAGCACGGCTCACTGCTCAGCCGGGTCGGCAGCGCGGAGTGGAACCTCCTGAACGACGAGGCCAGTTGGTCGGGCGAGCTGTACCAGATCCTCGGGCGGGACCCGGAAGCTCCCCCGCTCTCCCTCGACGAACTGCCCTCCCTGGTGCACGCCGACGACCAGCCGATGCTGACGGCCATGGTCACGGACTGCCTGATCGACGGAAAGCCGATCGACGGCGAGTTCCGTATCGTGCGCCCCGACGGCGGCGTCCGACAGGTGCACATGATGGGCGAGCCCGTGCTCGCCGCTGACGGCAGCACCGCCTCGATGTGGGCGGTCTTGCGGGACGTCAGCGAGCTGCGCCGCAGCCAGCGAGTGGTGCGCGAGACCCGTGACTCGTTGCAGCGCCAGCGGCACATCGCGCAGACAGAGCACCGGCTCGCGGTCGAACTGCAGGAGGCCGTGCTGCCGCCGTGGCGCGGCTCCCTGCGGTTCCCGCACGGCGGACCCGCCGCACTGGATCTCGCCGCGCACTACCTCCCCTCCGCCACGAGCTCACTGATCGGCGGCGACTGGTACGACGCGATGGAGCTGCCCGACGGCCAGTTCCTGCTCAGCGTCGGCGACCTCACGGGGCATGGCGTCACCGTCACCTCGGGCATGGCGATGCTGCTCGGCGCGGTGCGCGGCATGGCCGTCGCCGGGGTCCGTCCCGCCCAACTCATGGGCTGGCTCAACCAGTTACTGGACAGCACGGCGCAACCTGCCCTCGGCAGCGCCGTCTGCTGCCAGTACACCCCCGCCACCCGCACCCTCAGCTGGGCGCAGGCAGGACACCCCGCCCCGCTGCTGTACCGCGACGGGACGGGGCGCGCGCTGACGCCACCGGATGGAGTGATCCTCGGGGCGACCTCCGGAGCCACGTACGAGCAGGCCGAAGTGCAACTCGCGCCCGGAGACCTGCTGTTGCTGCACACCGACGGTCTGGTCCCCCGGCGCGCACGGGACGCGGCCACGAGCCGGCTGCTCGCCCTTGCGCCACGTTTCACGGACACGCGGGGTGCGCAGGACTGTGTGCGGACGGTCGTCGAAGAGTTCGGCGTGGCCCCACGTGAGGACGACGCCTGCCTGTTGGTCGCCCGGGTGGGTTCCTGATCCCCCGAGCTGTGCCGGGCCCTATGCGCGGACCCGGCTGCCACCTCCGGTCTTGGCCGCGGCCTTGGGCAGCGCCAGCTTGATCTCCTCGCGCAGGTCCTCGATCTTCGGGTAGCCCGAGTACTGAGCCGTCAGGCGGTACATCTCGCGCAGCCGGTCCCACGTACGCATCGAGGAGTTCGACCCCATCGACACCAGCGCCAACCGTGCGTACCGATCGGCCTGTTCGGGGTCGTCGGCGATGAAGCATGCCGACGCCAGCGAGATGTAGTCGAAGATCTGCGAGCGGTCTCGGCCCTTGGCCCGCAGGTCGATGGCCTCCCGCGCATGTCGCTGGGCGGTGTTGGCGGCGGACGCGTCGTGATCGGCGAGGGTGCGGAAGGCCAGGGCCTGCATGCCGTGCATGTCCGCCTCGTCGAACATCTGCATCCAGCTGGGCGGTGGGACGTCCCCCTTGTCGGAGACGAACAGATCCTCGGCGATGCCGAGTGTGCGGCGCATCGCCTGGCCCTTGCCCATCGATGCCTGTGCCCAGGCCTCGATGGTGTAGAGCATGGCCTGCGTGCGCGGCAGCATCTCCTCGCCCGAACCCGACTGGGCGAGCTTCATCAGGTCCATGGCGTCGTCGGGACGCCCCAGATGCACCATCTGGCGCGCGGCCCGGGACAGGGCCTCACCGGCGCGCGGCCGGTCGCCGCCCTCGCGGGCCGCGTGCGCGGCGATCACGAAGTACTTCTGTGCCGTGGGCTCCAGGCCGACGTCGTGCGACATCCAGCCCGCGAGGACGGCGAGATTGGCAGCGACGCCCCAGAGGCGGCGCTGGAGATGGTCGGGGTGTCGGTAGGCGAGCATGCCGCCCACTTCGTTGAGCTGCCCCACCACAGCCTTGCGCTGCAGCCCTCCGCCACGGGAGGCGTCCCAGGCCCGGAACACCTCGACGGAGGTCTCCAGTTCCTCGATCTCCTGCGACCCGATGGGGGCGGCCTCATAGCGGTCGAACCCAGCGGGGTCGGCGTGCAGGGGATGGTCGGATCGGGGGGCGTCGGCAGCAAGGGCCGGATCGGTGTGCAGCCAGTCGTGCATGGCGCCGGTCAGTGCGGAGCCGGCGGCGAGCGCGGCACCCGCGCCCACCAAGCCGCGTCGGTTGAGCATGAGGTCCATTCCCGTGAATTCGGTGAGGACCGCGGCTGTCCGTTCGGGCGCCCACGGCATGCCGTCGGGGTGCTGCACACTCCCGTCGCCACGCTGCTTCCCCACGCGCCCGTGCCGGACCAGACCAAGATCCTCAATGGTCACGACACGGCCGAGACGCTCGGTGAACAGAGCCGCCAGCACCCGGGGCACGGGATCGCGCGGGATTTCTCCCATGTCGATCCATCGCCGTACCCGCGAGGTGTCGGTGGCCAGCTGCGGATGCCCCATGGCCGCCGCCTGCCGGTTCACCAGTCTCGCGAGCTCCCCCTTGGACCAGCCTGCCAGGCCGAAAAGGTCCGACAGTCGGGTGTTGGGTTGTCCGTTCACGTCAAGCCCCCAGGTTCTCGGCTGAGTTGACAGTAACCCTCTGTCAGTTGCTGGGCGACTATTCGCCAGGGTTCGCCAGGGTGCGCCACATGGTGTGCCAGGGGACGCCGGGTGTCAGGTAGGAATGCGCCACCCCGACCCGGCCCACCGCGGGACATTCCCCAGGGTGCTCCCTGAGGGGCCGGGGACGGGAGGCGCCGCAATTCGCAGGCACACGAAGGGATCTGTATCGCCCATGTACACAGCATCGTCCTCCGTGTCCGCCCCGCCCCGGCCACTGCACAGCCGACAGCCCGGCAGCGGCCCGTACCTGGAGCCCGCGCGCCCCGCGACCGGGTCGCTCGGCGGCGGCCGGACGCGACGCGTGCCGGGGCCCGGCACGCAACCGCTCAGCGGGAGACTCGACTTGTCAGGCCCCCAGGGGGCGCAACTGCGCACCGCGATCGCCTCGGTGCACCGCATCTGTCCGGAGTTCAACCCGGTACAGGTGCTCCGCCGCAGCGGACGCACCGTACTGCTCGTGGGCACCACGGGGCGCAGCACCGCGATCGCCAAATGTTTACTGGACCACTCGCCCGCGTGGGCCGAGCGGATCCGGCACGAGATAGCGGCATACCGCTCGTTCGTCCGGCACCGTCCTCCGGTCCGGGCCCCGCGGCTCATCGCCGCGGACCCCGAGGACTGCACGCTGGTGATCGAGCGGATGCAGGGACGCGTCGCCGCCCTGTCCCGCCATCCCGTGGAGGCGCCGCCGCGCGCTGATGTGCGCCTCGCGCTCAACTCCATCCGCTACCTCAACCAGTGGCGTCCGCCGCAGGAACTGTTCGGCAGGCCCATGGACTACGGCAAGCGGATCAACCGCTTCCATGAGCTGGGGCTGCTGACCGACCGGGACATGGGCGACCTGCAGAAGCTTCTGCACGGCATCGCGCACTCGGCCGGACAGCACGGCACGTGGCAGTTCTGCCACGGTGACGCGCTCCTCTCGAACATCCTGCTGTCCCCGGCCGGCCCGGTGTTCGTGGACTGGGAGCACGCGGGCTGGTACCTGCCCGGCTATGACCTGGCGACGCTGTGGTCGGTGCTCGGTGACGCACCGGTCGCGCGGCGCGAGATCAGTCAGCTGGCGCAGGAGCAGGGTCCGGCGGCGCGTGACGCGTTCCTGGTCAACCTGATGCTGGTGCTGACACGGGAGATCCGTACGTACGAGATGGCCGTGCAGCGATCCATGCACGACGCTTCGCCTGCGGCCCCGGGACCGGCCCACCCCGGTGCCGCGACATCCGGTGAGGAGCAGCGGCTGCTGCTGCGGCGGTTGCACGACGACTGCCAGCTGGCACGCCGGGCCGTGCGCGCGGCCGTCGGCACTCGCTGACCGGGGGGAAGAAGGTCCGCAGTGCGCCTTGGACAGCGGCGCACTGCGGACTTTTCTATGCCCCCGGCGACTTCCGGGTGACTATGACGTGGTGAACTGCACCGCGTCTACGTCAAAGGAATTGTTCTGCGGTGACTTGAAGACCACGTACAGCTTGTGGGTGCCGGACAGGGCTTCGACCGGCACGTCCGGTGTGGCCTGGTAGGTGTCCCAGCCCCCGGTGTCGGGGACGGGCGTGGTGGCGAGCAGTTTGCCGTCGGGGGCGTCCGCGCGCAGCTCGATCGAGCCGACGCCGTACGGCGAGGACAGCTTGTAGCTGACCTTGCTGACGCCTTCCACGCTCATCGGGCTGTACGCGATCCAGTCGCCGTCACTGATGTCACCGATGCGCTTGCCGTTCTCGGCGCCCTCCTGGGAGACGATGCGGGTTCCTGACTGGTCGTCGTGGTACTCCGCCTGCTTGTGCTCGGGGTGCATGACGGAGCGGCCGTAGCCGGTGAGGGCGCTGACACCGTCGCCGCCCTTGTCGGTGTACTTGGCGTTCAGGACGTAGGTGAGGTCGGCGCCCTCGGGGTGGCCGCCCAGGTCACCGGTATCCACGGTGCCCTCGCAGCCGGGGATGTCGGTGGTGGGGTGCTCGTGGTCGTCGTGTCCGAGGGCCGGGTTGACGGTGACCTTGGAGCAGTCGATCGTGCCGTCCTCGGGGTCGGTGACCGTCACCTTGTAGGGGATCTTGTCGCCGAACTCGATGAGTTTGCCGTCGACCGGGGTCTCGACCTTCACCTTGGGTGCCGTGTTGCCCGCCGTGACGGGCACGTTGGCGTAGCCGGACTTGCCGGTGGAGTCGGTGACCTTCAGCTGGGCGTTGAAGTCTCCCTTGGTTTCGTACGTGTGGGAGGGGTTGGCGTCCGTCGAGTCGTAGGTGCCGTCGCCGTCGAAGTCCCAGGCGAAGGTGAGCGGATCACCGTCCGGGTCCTTGCTGCCCTCGCTGGAGAAGTCGACCTTCAGCGGGGTCGGGCCGTTGGTGGCGGAGGCCTTGGCCTGGGCGAGCGGGGTGCGCTTGCCCTGGGCGTAGTCGATGCGGTACAGCCCGGAGTCGTTGTTGCCGCCGCCGAACTCGCTGCCCCACTCCAGGACGTACAGCGAGCCGTCGGGGCCGAAGGTCATGTCCATCGGCTTGGCGAACTTCGCCGACTTCAGGAAGTCGTTGATCTTCAGGAGTTTGCCGTCCTTGTCGAAGCGGATCTCCTTGACCGAGTCGCGGGCCCACTCGTAGAAGAAGCTCGCGCCCTCGAAGTAGGCGGGGAACTTCGTCGTGGAGGGGTTCTCGGCGTCGTAGTGGTAGACGGGTCCGCTCATCGGCGCCGAACCGCCCGCGCCCATCTCCGGGAACTCCTTGGACTCGCCGTAGCCGTACCAGATCTCGGGCTGCTGGAGCGTCGGCAGGTCCTTCAGGCCGGTGTTGTTCGGCGAGGGGTTAGTGGGCTTGGCACAGTCGAACTTGGCGCCGACTTCCTGGGTGTCGGGGTTGTAGGGGGCGTACGCCTGGTTGTTGCCGTGGCAGAAGGGCCAGCCGAAGTTGCCCGCCTTCTTGATGACGTTGTACTCGACGAGACCTTCCGGGCCGCGGTTGGTCTCGGGGGCGCCGCGGTCGGGGCCGTAGTCGGAGGCGTGCACGTATCCCGTCTTGGGGTCGACGGTGAAGCGGAAGGGGTTGCGGAAGCCCATCGCGTAGATCTCGGGGCGCGTCTTGGCCTTGCCCTTGGCGAAGAGGTTGCCCTTGGGGATGGTGTAGCCGCCCTTGTCGGTGGGCTTGATGCGCAGGATCTTGCCGCGCAGGTCGTTGGTGTTGCCCGCGGTGCGTGCGGCGTCCAGCATCTGCTTGCCGGGGCGCCAGTCGAGCGGGGCGTAGCCCTGCCAGTTGGGGTCGAGGTTGGGCGGGACGTCGTCGCCGACGCCGAGGTAGAGCGTACGGTTCGGGCCGAACTCGACGGCGCCGCCGGTGTGGCCCGGCTCGGGGAAGGTGCGGTCGCGGTAGGCGGGGACGTCCAGAAGCATCTTCTCGCTGGCGAGGTCGATGGTGTTGTCCTTCTTGACCGTGAAACGGGAGAGGCGGTTGACGTCGTCCGTCGCCTTGGCGGGGGCGTAGTAGAGGTAGATCCAGCGGTTGGTGGCGAACTTGGGGTCGAGTTCCATGCCGACGAGGCCGTCCTCGCCGCCGGTGTAGACGTCGAGCTTGCCCGCCGTGGACGTGGAGTGGCTCTTCGGGTCGAAGATCTTCACCTCGCCGCTGCGCTGGACGTAGAAGACCTTGCCGTCCTTGGCGACGTCCAGTTCCATCGGGTCGGCGGTGTTGTCGTCCAGGGCGGTCTTCTCGTAGCCGGACCAGACCGTGCCGCCGCAGTCGCCGGGCTTGTTGCCCGCGGCCCATTCGATGCCGCCGAGCACGTGCTCGCGGAAGGCGGGCTCGCTGTACGACGCCTTGTCGTGGCCCATGGCGGTGGCCCAGACCTTGCCGCCCTCGGCGTTGCGGCACCAGGAGATGGGGTGGTCGGCGCCCATCTTGGAGCCGCCCGGGTCGTACGTGGTCTCGTCGGCGGTGACCAGGACGTGCACGTCACCGCGGGGATTCTTGTCGAAGTTGTACCACTCCTCCGGGCGCTCCCAGCGCTCGGGAAGTCCCTTGGTCGAGGGGTGCGCGCGGTCGGCGACCTTGGCGGTGCCCTTCAGGACGCCCGGTGAGTGGGCGGGCATGTGGGCACCGGCGTTGATGAGGTCGTCCCACCAGGGGAAGGAGTCCTCGACGCCCATGTCGAGGGTGTTGTGCAGGGCGACGACTCCCTTGCCGCTCTTGACGTACGCCTTCATGGCATCGCGCTGGGCTTCGGTGTCCCAGACCATGCCGGAGTTCTGCAGCATGATGATGACGTCGAAGTCCTTGAGCTTCGCGTCGTCGAAGACCGTCGCGTCGTCGGTCTGGACGACCTCGAAGTTGTTCGCCTCCGCCTGCTCCTTGACCATCTGGACGCCGGCCGGGATGGAGTCGTGGACGTAGCCGACGGCCTTGGTGAAGAGCAGGGCACGGAAGGCGGGCGCCTCGTCGGCGGCGCTGGAGGTGGCGGGCAGGAACCCGACCGCGAGCAGCAGCGCCGTCAGCAGGGCCAGCACCGCTCTTCGTACGCCTCTTGCGTCGCGCAGTCTCATGTCACGTTCATGACGGCCCATGGGCTGGTCCTCTCTGGTGGGGAAGGACGGACGGACGTGCGGGATTGCCGGATGTCCGGGAGGTGCCAGGGATCAGAGGGCGGCCACTGCCCGGCGCAGAAAGCCGAGCCCGTCGGTCGCGAGCGTGTCCTGGCTGGTCGCGAGCGGCCGCCAGACGGAGGCGGCGACGGCGATGGCGTCGTTGTGGGCCGTGAACGACTCGATGCAGAGCGGCCCTCGGTAGCCGGACTCGCCCAGTGCTCTCAGGAAGCCGGGCCAGTCGAGGTGGTCGGCACCGGGGGCGCCGCGGTCGTTGGCGCACACCTGGACATGGGCGATGCGCCCTGCCGCCGCGCGGACCGCCCCGGGCAGGGAGTGCTCCTCGATGTTCTGGTGGTAGGTGTCGAGGGCGACGCCGATCGACTCCCCGGGCAGGCCTTCGAGGCCCTCCAGAGTCTGGGCGACGGTGTTGAACAGGCTCGTCTCGTAGCGGTTGAGGGGTTCGACGGCGATACGGACGCCGGCGCGCGAGGCGTACTCGACGACCGGGGCGATGTGCTCGCGCCACTCCTCGTACGCCGACGCCCGCGCCGCCCGGTCCATCCGCCAGGTGCGGCCGACCGCCGCGTACACCGGGCCCGCCACCACGGGGGCGCCGATCGCGTGCGCCGCGTCGACACACCGGCGGAGGTAGTCCTGGGTGGAGCGCAGGGTGCCCTGGTCCGCGCGGACGAGGTTGCGCTCATCGGGCATGACGGCGACGACGGCCGCAGGTGTCAGGTCCGTGGCGTCGAGGAGCTTCGCCACCGCGGCGGGCTCCCAGTCCTCGGGGTGCTCCAGCGGCAGCTCCACGCAGTCGAAGCCCCAGCCCGCGAGGCGGGGCAGCGTCTCACCGAGCACCTCGATGGTGACCGGCGAGTGCCAGATCCACGGGTTGGCGCCCAACTGCCAGCCTGAGTACGTCACTTCTTGCCTCCCCAGCTCTCCGGGAAGCCCGGCAGTTCCTGGCAGCCGCACATCGCGTAGTGCAGCGGCGGCATGCCCTCCTGGAGGTACTCGTCGAGGTTGGCCTGCGTGACCGTGGGCTGCGGCAGCTTCCACTCCTCGGGGACCTGCTTGCCGTCCAGGATGCGCAGGGCGGCGATGACCGGCGTACGCCACTGGAAGGTCGGGTAGGTCGGGGCGATCGCGGTGAGCTTCTTGTCCTTCCACGCCTGGAGGAAGTCCTGCTGGTCCTCGCCGGTGATCGGCGGGACATCGACGCCCGCGTCCTCGAAGGCCTCGACGGCGGCGACCGCCGTGGCGCCGGAGTCCATCCAGACACCGTCGATGGAGCCGTGCCGGGAGATCGCGTCGGAGACGATCGACTTGGTCTTGGCGGGGTCTCCGTCGGTGAACTTGGCGTCCACAACGTCGAGTTCGCTCTTGTCGAAGGCGAGCTTCGCCGCGGACCAGCGAGTCTCCAGGACGTCCACGCCGGGCGAGATGCGCAGGGCGAGGATCTTGCCCTTGGGCTTGACCTTGTCGACGAGGAAGTCCGCGGCGACCGCGCCGTAGCCGTAGCCGCCGATGGGGTTGACGAAGGTGACGGCGCAGTCGGTCTCCACACCCCGGTCGAAGACGATCACGGGGAGCTTGCCGCAGGCCTCCTTCACCGCGGGGGTGAGGGTGGCGGTGGTGTTCGGCGAGACGATGAGCGCGTCGCAGTCCTTGTTGCCCGCGAGTTCCTGGATGTCGGAGATCTGCTTGTCGTCCTTGCCCTGGGCGTCCAGGACGGTGAAGTCGTCGATCTCCTCGTGCAGCTTCACCTCGGCCTTCATGTTCTTCAGGCCGACCTGGCGCCAGGGGTTGAAGACACCGGCGTTCGAGAAGCAGAGGTGGGTGCCGCCCGAGCCCTTCTTCTCGTACTGGGCGGTGTCGGTCATCTTCGGATCGAGCATCTGCTCCCAGGGCTTGCCCTCCGGGCCCTCGGGCGTCTCCTTTCCGAGCTCCAACTGGCGCTCGTACTCAGCCTGTTCGAAGAATTTGGAGGGCTTGTCGCCGCCTCCGTCGGATCCGGTGGACTGCGAGGCCGCGGCGGGCGAGTCGGGCGGTGTGTCGCTGGAGCAGGAGGCGAGCAGGGTGCCCGCGAGCAGAGCGGCGGCGGGCGCGAGCACGCGGCGGCGCCCGCGGTGCGGCTTGAGGTGTGTCACGAGGGTCTGCGTGACGGGGGTCCGTATCACGAGGGTCTGCCTTCCGAGGAGTGGGTACGGCGGCGGCGCAGCCGGGACCAGTCGGCGGCCCCGAGCCCGACCGCGGCGATGACGATGACGCCCTGGACGGTGGACTCCAGGGCGCCCGATACGCCTTGCAGGTTGAGCAGCGTGAACAGGGCCTGCAGCGAGAAGGCGCCCGCCATGGCGGCGACCACGCTGCCCCGGCCGCCGCCGAGCACGACGCCGCCAAGGACCACGGCGGTGATCGCCTCGAACTCGTAGCCGCGGCCCGCCTGCGCGGAGACCCCGGAGAAGCCGCCGACGAGGACCGCGGCGAGCGCCGCCGCCACGCCGGACAGGACGAACGCGATGACGCGGGCGCGGTGCACGCGGACCCCCGCGAGGGCGGCGGCGCGTTCGCTGTCCCCGGTCGCGATCAACGTACGGCCGAAGTCGGAGCGCATGAGCAGGACGGCGACGCTTCCCGCGACGAGGCACGCGAGGACCGCCCAGGGCAGCCAGCCCATGGCGGTGCCGCGCCCCATCTGCCGGAAGTCTTCGGAGAGTTGTCCGTGCGGGGAGCCGCCCGTCCAGAAGAAGACGGCGCCCTCCAGGATCAGCATCATGCCGAGCGTGGTGATGAACGAAGGCACCCTCAGGCGGGTGGTGATCAGCCCATTGACGAGGCCGGTGACCGCGCCCGCGAGCAGCAGGCCCGCCGTGATGAGCGGCCAGGGAGCGTCCGGGAACGAGCCGTAGACCTCTGCCGCCGCGACGACGCCGGCGGTGACGATCGCACCGACCGACAGGTCGAACTCGCCGCAGACGATGACCAGATACTGCCCGGCGGCGAGGATCACCAGGGGTGCGGCGCGCTTGACGAAGGCGAGGAAGCGATCGGGTTCGTAGAAGCCGGGGTCGGTGGCCGCGAGCGCGACGAGCAGGACGACGAGGAGCGCGTAGACGGGTGCCCCGGTGCCGAGCGAGCGGGCCACCCTCTTGTACGGGGTCACGGTCTGCTCCGGCTGAGCTGTCCGGCTGCTCATGCGGACCTCCTGCTGCCGCGCCGGGCGTAGATCGCGACGGCGGCGATGATGACGACGCCACGTACGACGTTCTTGAAGAACGGGTCGACGCCGAGCTGGTTGAAGACGGAGTCGAGCACCGCGAGCACCAGGACCCCGCCGAGGGTGCCGGCCACTCCCCCGCGTCCGCCCGCGAGGATGGTGCCGCCGAGGACGACGGCGGCGATCGACTCCAGGTCGTAGCGGGCCTCGGTGCCGGCCCAGGGGGCGCCCGCGCCGAGTCGTGAGGCGAGGAAGAGGGCGGCGGCGCCGACGCAGAGCGAGCACAGGACATGGGCGGCGATGATCGTGCGGCGGGTGCGGACGCCGGAGAGCCGGGCCGCGTGTTCGTCGCCGCCGGTCGCGTACAGGTGGTGGCCGAAGCGGGTGCGACGGGTGATCAGCCACATCGCGGCGGCGACGGCGGCGAGCAGGAAGAGCGAGACGGGGAGCGGGCCGATCCGGTCGTAGCCAAGATGCTGGAAGGAGGCGGGGACCTTGCCCGCGGGGCCGGTGTAGTTGTCCTCGATCCAGCCGCGCAGGATGAACGCGGTGCCGAGCGTCGCGATGAACGCGTTGACCTTGAGCCCGGTCACGATGAGACCGTTGGCGAGTCCGACGGCCGCGGACAGGGCGAGGACGGCGAGCACCGCGGTGATGACGCTGCCGTCCTCCATGGTGGTGGCGGCGACGAGCGTGCCGAGGCTGATCAGATACGCCACCGACAGGTCGAGGGAGCCGGTGAGGATGACGGCGGTCTGCCCCACGGCGACCAGCCCCAGGGCGACGCAGTTCTGCAGGATGCCGACGACGTTCGACAGCGTGAGGAAGTCACCGCCGCGCGCGGCGACCACGATCCAGCCGAGCGCGGTGACGGCCGCTGCCGCCAGCCAGACGCCGACGGCGGGGTCGGTGAGCCTGCTGCGGGTGGGGGCACGGGTCTTCACGGCGGGCGGTGGGGCGACGGTGGTGCCAGTGGTACCGCTCACGCGACGGACTCCTCTCCGGACGGGTCGGTCGTTTCGACGGCCGGTGAGGCCGTGGCGAGCCGCATCACCTGCTCCTCGGCCGCCCCCGCCGGCAGTTCACCGGCGATGCGGCCCTCGGACATGACGAGGATGCGGTCGCTCATGCCGATGAGTTCGGGCAGTTCGGAGGAGACGATCAGGACGGCGATGCCCTCGCGGGCCAGTTCGCGGACGAGGGTGTGGATGGCTGCCTTGGCGCCCACGTCGACGCCCCGGGTCGGTTCGTCGAAGAGCAGGACGCGGGGGCGCGCGGCGAGCCACTTGGCGATGACGACCTTCTGCTGGTTGCCGCCGGAGAGGTAGCGGGCCTCCTGGTCCTCGCCGCGCGCCTGGAGCCGTACCCGTTCCAGGAGTGCGGTGAGTTCGCGGGCGGTGGGCGGCTCCCCGCGGGCCGGTACGGCACGCGTGACGAGCAGGGCGTTGTCGCGCACGGACTGGCGCAGGGCGAGCCCCTCGGCCTTGCGGTCCTCGGTCACCAGGGCGATCCCGGCGCGGATGGCCTGCCGCGGACTGGTGGGCCGCAGGGCCTGCCCGTTCACCGTCATGGCCCCGCCGGTGAACGGGGCGGCACCGAACAAGGCCCGCGCCAGGGACGTGCGGCCGGAACCCTCCAGGCCCGCGATGCCGGTGACCTCACCCGCGCGCAGCGTCAGGTCGATGCCGCTCAGCCGGTCGTTGCCGCCGCCCGTGACGGCGAGGTGTACCTCGCCGATGTCGTCGGGGTCGGCTCGCGGCGGATAGTAGGCGCTCAGCTCCCGGCCCACCATGGCGCGTACGACCTGGTCGGTGTCGGTGTCCTTGGTCCGTACCGTCGTGACGTGGCGGCCGTCCTTCAACACCGTTATGCGCTGCGAGAGTTCGAACACTTCGCGCAGGCGGTGCGAGATGTACAGGATGCCGAGACCACGGGCCGCGAGGCGGCGTACGAGATCGTGCAGAAGGCCCGCCTCATGGTCGGCGAGCGGCGCGGTCGGCTCGTCCATGACCAGGACGCGGACGTCGGAGGCCAGCGCCTTGACGATCTCGACGGTCTGCTGGCGGGCGACGGACAGGTCGCGGATGTACGTGCGGGGCGTGATGCCCGATACGCCGACCTCGGCGAGGAGTTCCGCCGTGCGGGCCTCCATCGTGCGGCGGTCGACGAGGCCGTAGCGGGTCGGCTCGCGGCCCAGGAAGACGTTCTCCGCGACCGTGCGATGCGCGAGCAGCGCGAACTCCTGATGGATGATGCCGATCCCGGCGGCCTGCGCCTGCGCCGGGTGGCTGAAGGAATGCTCCGTCCCGTCGAGCACGATGCTTCCCTCGTCGGGGACGTGTTCGCCCGCGAGGACCTTCATCAAGGTGGACTTGCCGGCGCCGTTCTCGCCGACAAGCGCGTGCACCTCGCCGGCGGCGAGGTCGAGCGAGACGCCGTGCAGCACTCGCACCCCGAGAAAGCTCTTCGACACCCCGCGCATCGCCAACATCTGTTGCGTCGCCTGCATCGCCTGCACCCTCGGCTCCTTCGGCAGCGGTCTGCAGAGCAATGTGATGAGGGAACTTTGACCTGTCAAGGGCCCAAGCAGCTTTCTGTACAGGCGAGTTGACGGGTACTTAGGTCGATCGTCGAACAGCATCAGCCTTGTGAGCAGCCAAACTCGTCCCTAAGGTTGCTGCCATGTCTGGAGCGCCGGATCACCCCGTTTCCGTACCGTCGACACCCGGCGAAGTCCTCGCCCTGCTCCGTACGGGGGCGGTGGAGACCCGCGCCGACATCGCCCGGATGACGGGGCTCGCGCGCTCGACGGTGTCCCAGCGGGTGGACGCGCTGATCGCGCACGGCTTCGTCACCGAGGAGGCGGACGGCGGCTCGACGGGCGGCCGGCCCCCGCGGCGCCTCCGCCTGCGTACGCGTGAACACGCCGTGGCAGGCGTTGACTTGGGCGCTTCGCACTGCCGGGTCGCCCTGCTCGACATCGGCGGCGAGATGCTCGCCCTGCGCGAGGACCCGATCTCCATCGCGGACGGCCCGCAGGAGGTGCTCGGCCACGTCGAGCGGACCCTGCACACCCTGCTCAAGGAGACCGAGCGCGATTCCGCGTCGCTCCAGTCCATCGGGGTGGGGGTGCCGGGGCCCGTGGAGTTCTCGACGGGCCGCCCGGTGGATCCGCCGATCATGCCGGGCTGGCACCAGTTCCCCATCCCGGAGTTCTTCGCCGAGCGGTTCGGGCCCCGGGCCCTCGTCGACAACGACGTGAACGTGATGGCGCTCGCCGAACAGCGCCGCGCCTTCCCCGACACGCGCTATCTGCTCTACATCAAGGTGGGCACGGGCATCGGCTGCGGCATCGTCGCAGACGGCCGGCTGCACCGGGGCGCGCAGGGCAGCGCGGGCGACATCGGGCACATCCGGGTGGGCGAGATCGAGGAGCCCTGCCGGTGCGGCAATTCCGGCTGCCTGGAGGCGGTGGCGGGCGGTGCGGCCATCGCCCGCAAGCTGTCCGAGCTCGGCCTGCGAGCGACCTCGGGCAGTGATGTCGTACGGCTCGTGAAGTCCGGCAACCGTGACGCCGTCCGCATGGTGCGCGAGGCGGGCCGCGCGGTGGGCGAGGTGCTCGCGGGCCTGGTGAACTTCTTCAACCCGGACACGGTGGTGGTCGGCGGGGCGCTGGCCGCCGTGCACGACCAACTCCTGGCGGGCGTACGGGAGGCGGTGTACCGACGGTCGCACCCGTTGGCCACCCACGTGCTGCGGATCGAGCCGAGCCGTACGGGCGAGAACGCGGCAGCGATCGGCGCGGGCATCCTGGCCGTGGAGCACGCGCTGTCCCCCCGGCAGGTGGACCGGGCCCTGTCGGGCGCGGCCCGCTGAGCCGCCCTCCCTGCGCCGCTTCGTCCGAACAGGTGGTCCAGACCTCATTGGTCCACTCCACTGACGCGTCGCAGGCCGTGCGGCCTCCCGGGGCGAAACCCGCCGGGACCGGCGCTGACATGGGAAATCCGCTCTCCTGGGCATGATTGACGGATCGTCGGAGAGCCGGTACCACTGACGCACGCCCGGCCCCGCACGCCCCATCACGCTTCACCGCCCCAGGAGGCTGCATTGCGAGGATCCGCCACCGCCCGCACCCCTGCCGCGCGCAGACGCGCCGTCAGGACCGCGGGCGCCCTTGTCTCCGCCGGTCTGCTGCTTCCGCTGCTCGGTGCCACGCCCTCGTCCGGCGCTCCCGGGCGAACCCCGTCGCATGAGCTGCAGGACGCCTTCGCGGCCGCGGCCGCCGAATACCGCGTACCGCAGAGCGTGCTGCTCGGCGTGTCCTATCTGCAGTCCCGCTGGGACGCGCACGGCGGCGCGCCGAGCGTGACCGGCGGGTACGGCCCCATGCACCTCACCGACGCGCGCACCGCGGTCGCCGGCGCCCCGCACCACAGCGAGGGCGAGGAGGACCCGCGCGGCGACGAGTCCCGCGGGGTCCTCAAGCCGAAGGAGTCCACGGCCAAGGTGCCGGAGAACTCTCAACTGCCCGCCCGGCTCAAGACCCTGCCCCGCGCCGCCGAAATCAGCGGTCTCTCCGCCGAACGGCTGCGCACCGACCCGGCCGCCAACGTACGCGGCGGCGCCGCCCTGCTCGCCGCCGCGCAGAAGAAGCTCGGCAAGCCCCTGAGCGAGGACCCGGCCGACTGGTACGGCGCGATCGCCCGCTTCTCCGGCGCGGACGACCAGGCCACCGCGGCGACGTACGCCAACGACGTCTTCGCCGTCATCCACGACGGGCAGTCGCGCACCACGGACGCCGGCCAGCAGGTGGCGCTCGCGGCGGACGCCGGCCTGGAGCCGGATGCCGCGCAGGTGCGGGGCATGGGGCTGCGGAAGGCGCCGAAGGGCGAGACCGAGTGCCCGTCGACCGTCTCGTGCGAGTGGATTCCGGCTCCGTACGAGGAGTTCAAGGACCCGAACGGCAACGACGACTACGGCAACCACGACCTGTCGGACCGGCCCAAGAGCCAGAGCATCGACACCATCGTCATCCACGACACCGAGGGGCGCTGGGAAGGCGTCCTCAAGATGGTGCAGGACCCGACGTACGTCTCCTGGCAGTACACCCTGCGCTCCACCGACGGCCACATCGCCCAGCACGTCAAGGCCAAGGACGTCGCCTGGCACGCCGGCAACTGGTACGTGAACTCCAAGTCGATCGGCCTGGAGCACGAGGGCTTCCTCACGGCGCCCGACACCTGGTACACGGAGGCGATGTACCGCTCGTCGGCGCGCCTGGTGAAGTACCTCGCCAAGAAGTACGGCATTCCGCTGGATCGCCAGCACATCATCGGCCACGACAACGTCCCGGGCACGCTGCCGTCGACGATCGCGGGCATGCACACCGACCCGGGTCCGTATTGGGACTGGCAGCACTACTTCACGCTGATGGGCAAGCCGTTCAAGCGCACGGCGGGCCCGGACGGCGGCCTGGTGACGGTGGCGCCCGAGTACGCCAAGAACCGGCCGGAGTACACGGGCTGCGTCAAGCCGGGCGAGAAGTGCGTGCCGCACGGCTCGGCCGCGGTACGCGTCCACACCGAGCCCCGTGACGACGCGCCGCTCATCAAGGACATCGGTCTGCGGCCCGGCGGCGGCGACTCGACGATCGGTGTCAACGACACCGGCGCCCGCCTGTCCACCGGCCAGCAGTACGCGGTCGCCGATCGCAAGGGCGACTGGACCGCCGTCTGGTACCTGGGCCAGAAGGCCTGGTTCAAGAACCCACGGAAGCAGCCGACGGCTGTCGACGCGAAGGGGCTCGTGGTGACGCCGAGGGGCGACGCCAAGGAGATCCCGGTGTACGGGCGCGCCTACCCGGAGAAAGAGGCGTACCCGGCGGGCGTCCCGGTGCAGCCGGTCACGCCACTGCCGTACAAGCTCCTCGCCGGACAGCAGTACGCGACCGGCGGCAAGGTGCCGGGCGAGTACTTCTACGCGCCGACGTTCGACACGACACCGCACAAGGTGGTGCGCGGCAAGGACATGTACTACGAGGTGCAGTTCGGGCATCGCGTGGCGTATGTCCGGGCGGCCGACGTGAAGGTGGTGCGCTCGGGCTCCTAGAGCACTGAGAACCGTCAGGGCCGGGTTCGCGTGGGGGCGGGCCCGGCCCTGGCGTGTCGGCGGACGGGCGCTCAGTCGAAGACGTAACGCTGTCCGGCCCGCGCCTTGAAGGTCTTCTCGCCGCCCTTCAACAGGTCGCTGCGCACGGTGAGTTCGCGGGTGCGCGTGGCGGTGAGCGCGATGCGGGTGGCCCGGCCGCCCGACCACTCGACGTCGAGGCGCGCCCCGCCACGTGCCCGCAGACCGCGCACCGAGCCGTCGGGCCAGCTCGCGGGCAGCGCGGGCAGCACCTCGATGACGTCGAACTGGCTCTGCAGGAGCATCTCCACGATCCCCGAGGTGGCTCCGAAGTTGCCGTCGATCTGGAACGGCGGGTGCGTGTCCCAGAGATTCGGCAGCGTGGAGGTCTTGAGCTGTTCGCCGAGCATCTTGTGCGCGTGGTCGCCGTCGCGAAGCCGCGCCCAGAAGTTGACCTTCCAGGCCTTGGACCAGCCGGTGCCACCGTCGCCGCGCGCGGTCAGGGAAACCTTCGCGGCGTCGGCCCACTTGCTGCCGGGCTGGATCTGGCGGCCGGGGTGCAGGGCGTAGAGGTGGGAGACGTGCCGGTGGTCGTCGGTCCTCGAGTCCAGGTCGGCCTTCCACTCCTGGAGCTGTCCCCAGGAGCCGACGCGCAGGCCGGGGTCGAGCTTGCCGAGGGTCTTCTCGAGCTCGGCGCGGAAGGCGGCCGAGTCGCCGAGCACACGGGCGGCTTCCAGGGTGTTGGTGAGCAGATCGTGCACGATCTGCTGGGCCATGGAGTCACCCGCGGTGAAGTCGCCGTGTTCGGGCGAGTAGCTGGGGGTGACGACGAGGGTGCCGTCGCGCGGGTCGGTGCGCAGGTTGTCGAGCCAGAACTCGGTGGCCTCCTTCATCACCGGATAGGCGGTGGTGCGCAGGTACTCGGTCGAGCCGCCGAAGCGGTAGTGCTCGTAGAGCTGCGCGGCGAGCCAGGCGGCCGCCTCGGGGAACCAGAAGGCGGTGGACCAGTCATGGACGCCGGTGAAGCCGTAGGGGTTGGTCTCGTTGTGCACCACCCAGCCCCGTGAGCCGAACATCTCCTTCGCCGTGCGCCGCCCCGGCGCGCGCAGTGCCTCGACGAAGCGGTCGTAGGGGGCGGTGGTCTCGGCCAGGTTGGCGGCCTCGGCGAGCCAGTAGTTCATCTGGAGGTTGATGTTGGTGTGGTAATCGGCCGACCAGGGCGGAGTGGTGCTGTTGTTCCACACGCCCTGGAGGTTGGCGGGCAGTGAGCCCGGCCGTGAGGAGGCGATGAGGAGGTAGCGGCCGTACTGGAAGAAGAGAGCTTCGAGGGCTCGGTCGGCCGCCCTCGCGCCTGCCCCGTATCCCTTGAGCAGCTGGTCGGTCGGGACATCGGCGAGGGGGCCCTGGCGGATGTCGAGGGTCACGCGGCCGAACAGGTCGTGGTGGTCGCGCAGATGGCGGGCGCGCAGCGTGCCGTGGCCGCGGGCGACGGCCTTGTCGACGGCGCCGGTGACGCGGGCGTGCGGGTCGGGCCCCCGGTAGTCGGGGTAGGTGTCCGCGTAGTCGGTTCCGGCGGCGAGCGCGAACCAGACGTGGTCGGCGCCGCTGACGGTGATGCTGCCGTCCGCGTTCGCCGTGCGCGTGCCGCCCTGGTGCACGACGCGCAGCTGCGCCTCGAACCGCAGTCCGTTGTCGGCGAGTTCACCTCGTACGGAGAGCCGGTCGCCGTCGGCCGTGACGGTGAAGTCGGCGCGGGGCGAGGTGTGTCGCAAGGTGCAGGTGACGCTCGCGGGGCGGTCGGCGCCGAGGCGTCCGACGAGCACGCCGTCGGGGTACGAGGCGAAGAACTCCCGCTCGTGGCGCACCTTTTGGTGGGTGTACGTGACCGTCGCCAGGCCCGTGCGGAGATCCAGGGCGCGGCGGTAGGTGGCGTCGGGCTCGGCCGGGCCTCCAGGCATGTCGAGGTGCAGATCGCCGAAGGTCTGGTGGGCGCCGTAGCCGCGCCGGGACTGACCGAGGTCGGCGGCGACCGCGTCGGGGGCGAGCTTGCCCTGCTCGTCGAGATCCTTCTGCACGGCGGCGAGGGCGCCGGGTCTGGCCTCGCGCCAGTTGCCGTGGTCGTAGCCCTCGCGGGAGCCGGGGCCGCCGGTCCACAGGGTCTTCTCGTTGAACTGGAGCCGCTCGGAGGCGAGGGTGCCGAAGATCATGGCACCGAGTGCGCCGTTGCCGATGGGAAGGGCCTCGCGTTCCCAGTCGGCGGCAGGTGCCGCGTACCAGAGCAGCGATTCATCGGATGTGTCGCGCTCTTGGGGCCGGCCTTGGGGTCGCTCTTCGGCTGCGGTCGCAGTACCCGCGAGCACGCCTCCGCCCGATGCCAGAACGGCTGCTCCGCCTACGGCGGACTTCATCGTGGTTCTTCGCGAGATCCCGGGAGTCATGACCGGTCACGTTAAAAGTCCGATGACTGGCCTGGCAAGGCACATGACAAAACCCACCCCTCCGGCCGGAGGGGTGGGCACATGGCCTGCGGTGGTGCCGGGCGGATCAGCCCTGCTGGAAGAGCTCCGCGGGCAGCGGCTTCAGGAGGGCGTACAGATCGTCGGTGATCGGCCGGTCCCAGGCGGCGATGGTGACAAGGACGCCGTCGCTGCGGTCGAACTGCACGCAGGAGATACGGCTTTCCGAAAGCTTCAGGCGGCGCACGATGAGGAGGTTGTCGCCCTGCATCACCGGCATGTCCTCGGTGGTGACGACGGTGACCTCCTCGTCGTTCTCCAGCGCGAGCAGCAGCTGGGCCACCTCGAAGGGCACCTCGTCGTCGGCCGTGTCGCGCGCCGGGGAGCCCTCGGGCAGATTGCCGATGATCATCGCGGGGCCGCGCCCGCCGAACAGGTCGTAGCGCAGGAAGACGCCCTGGCAGCTGCCGTCGGGGGCGGGCAGCAGGCCCGCGCCGAGATTGCCGGGCCAGTCACCCGGGTCCATGGCGAGGACATCGAAGTCCGGGCCGGCGGGAGTGGCGGAGCTGCGGCGGCGGAGGAAGGACATGCGCCAATGGTACGTGGCCCGCGGTGCTTGTCGGCGCGGGGGCGGCGCCGGTCCGCGCGCGGCGCGAGGAGGGCGGGCCGGTGCTCCGCACGAGGTCAGCGGGGGTCGTGGGGCGCGAGTGCGGCGGCGAGACCGGAGTGGTCCGTTCCCACTTTCCGGTAGACGGCCGACAGCAGCCGCACGACCGTCGGCTCGTCGGTGCGCAGCTCCTCGGCGATGCGGGAGGCGGAGTCGCCGCGGACGGTGAGCGCCGCGGCGGTGCGCTCGCGCGCGGTGAGCGTTTCGGTCTCGGTGCTGTGCAGCAGGCGGGGGCGCAGGCCGGCCGCCGCCAGCTCGTCGCGGGCCTGCTCGACCAGGCCGTCGGCGCCGCACTGGACGGCCGCCTCCAACCCCCGGTACAGGGGATCAGCGGCGTCCTTGGGGCGGCCGGCGCGTCGCAGTTCGGCGCCGAGACCGACCAGCGCACAAGCGAGTTCGTACGCCGCGGGCGACCGCTCCAGGTGGCTGACGGACTCCTCCAGGAGCTTGAGGCGCGCGGAGCCCGACGCGACCTCGGCGGTGATCCGCAGCGCCTGCCCGACCGCCGACGCGGTGGCGAACCTGCGGGCGCGCCGGACCGCCTCGTACGCGGTGGCGAGGGCGCGCTCGGGGGCGTCCTCGGCCTCGGCCAGCGCGAGGTGCAGCTGCCAGGGGCACCAGGCGGGGTTGCGCATGCCGCGCGGGTCGAGGCGGCGCCCCGCCGCGGCGAGTTCGGCGGCCGCGTCCTTGGTGAGACCGCGGGCGAGCAGCAGTTCGCCGTGCACGGCCTGCGCGTCGGGGAAGACGACGGCCGCGGGGAACGGCGCCCCGAAGCCGTAGTCATCGGCGGTGCGGGTGGCCTCGGCGAGGCGGCCGCGGGCCAGCAGGATCTCGATGAGGATGCCGACGGCGTACCAGTGGGCGGGGGTTCCCGGCCCGACCCGTTCGGCGATCCGCAGCCCCGCCCGCACGAAGTCCTCGGCCTCGGCGAGGCGCCCGCGGCGGAAACGCACGTACCCGAGAAGCGTGTACGCGAACGACAGATGGGCGCCGCGCCAGCCCTGCCGCTCGAAGTCGGCGATCCCGGCGGCGAACAGCTCCTCGGCCCGCCCCGGCCGGTCGGCGTACAGGAAGGTGAGCGCGACAAGCACGGGGACCTCGAAGCCCCGGGACTCCTCGGCCCAGCCGAGCCCGCCGACCAGGGCGCGCTCGGCGTTGCGCACGGCCGTCGCGGCGGGTTCGGCGCGCAGCATCGCGTCCCAGGCGCGCAGCCCGATGATGTACCGCTCGGTGAGATCGTGGCCCGGCAGCCGGTCGGCGAGCCGGGCCAGACGCCGTGAACGGGCGGGCGAGTCCGGCTCGTCGGCCCGGAAGGCGTCCCACATGAACTGCTCGGCCTGCATCCGGATCCGCACCCGGGGCTCGGTGGTCAGGCGGATCTCGCGGGCGAGGGTGTCGGAGGCCTCGCCGAGGCGGTCGGAGTGGGCAAGGACCTGCGAGAGGCGGTAGACGATGCCGTGGCGCAGGACGGGATCGGTGATGGGCTCCTCGAGCGCGGCGCGCAGGTGGTTGACGGTGGTCGCCGGTTCGGTCAGGAGGGACGCGCAGCCGAGTTCGTAGAGGACGGCGGCACGGTCCTCCCAGCGCGGGGGCTCCCGCAGGGCGCGGGCCAGATAGCGCCGTGCGGCGTCGGGCGCCCCCGCGCGGACGGTCTCGCGGGCGGCGGCACGCAGTTGCTGCACGACCCAGGTGTCGCCGTCGGGGTGGACTTCCAGGAGATGGCGTGCGGCGGCGGATGCCCCGAGTCCGGCGTTGACCACGGTCCAGGCTGCCTGCCCGTGCAGGGCGACGCGTACACCGCTGGGGATGGCGCGGTAGACGGCGGTGGCGATCAGCGGGTGCGCGAACTCCAGGGTGCGGGCGCCGGTCAGGACCCGGGCGCGGCGCAGCCGGTCCGCGCAGTCGGCGGCCTCGCGCTCGCCGATGCCCGCGACGGTCGCGGCGAGCGCCGGGGAGATCGAGGTGCCGAGGACGGCGCAGGCCCAGGCGAACCGCACGGTGGAGGTGCCGAGGCGCTCCAGACGGGCGACGAGGCCGCTGCCCTTGACGGCCGCGGCGAGATCACGCAGCAGATGCGCGCCGGCCTCGTCCGGGGTGAGCCCGCGGTCGCGCACCTTCGCGGTCAGCTCCACGGCCTCGAACGGATTGCCCGCGGTCACCGCCCAGCACTCGCGGCAGAACGCGTCGTCGGCGCGGGCACCGAGCGAGTCGCGTACGAGGTGGGCGACGGCGGTGGCGCTGAGCGGTTCGAGTCCGATGGGCCGCTGCCCGGCACGTCCTGGTAGGCCTCTGAACTCTTCGGCGTGGGAGGGGAGTTCCTCGGGGCGGTAGGCGACAACCAGCAGCAGCGGCAGGGCCTCCGCGCGGGGCGCGAAGGCGGAGAGCCAGCTCAGCGACTCGGCGTCGGCCCAGTGCGCGTCGTCGATCACGACGACCAGCGGGGCGCGCTGGACGGCGAGATGGGTGAGCACCCAGTCGAGGCCGTCCCGCAGGCCCTGCGGGTCGGGCGGCGCGTCGTCCGGCGGCGCGCACAGACCGAGGGCGGGGCCGACGATGGCGTACCAACTGCCGAGCACGTCCCTTAATTCCGCGTCCGGGACGGAGGCGAGCAGCGGCTGGACCAGTTGCCGCGCCACGTGGAAGGCGACCCGCTGCTCCTGGTCGCCGCCGCGGGCCGGCGCCACGGTGCAGCCCTTGGCGACGGCGCGGCGCCGCGCCTCGGCGAGCAGCGAGGTCTTGCCGAGGCCCGCCCGCCCCGCGAAGGCGATGAGGGCGCCGCGGGGCCTGTCCGGCGGCTCGGAGCCGTCCCGCGACAGGCCGCACAGCTCGCTCAACGCCTCGTCGACCGCAGCGAGTTCACTTTCACGCTCGAAGAGGATCCGCTTGCCGTGGGTGCCGTGTTGCACCATGGGACACCCCTCGCCACGGTGGTGCGCCGGGCGTCTCTCGCGGCGCGGGCCCTGGACTTCAGGCACTTCAGGTTACGCCCGTGGCGCCCGCCGGGAGCCGATTCGGTCACAGCGGTGCGATGCGGCATGGTCATCCCCTGTCCATGGACATCCACTGGCCATGGACATGCCCCCTGGGTCATCCACTCCGGACGAAGGGACCACATGTGAGGGTCGGCTCCGAGAACGTATTGAACTACTGGCACGGCGGCCTGAGCGACGTCCCCGCCGAGGTGTGGCACCACCCGTCCCTGGAGGTGCTGCTCCTGCCCGACAACGCGCTCACGCGGCTCCCCGCCCGGATCGGCACCCTGACCTCGCTGCACACACTGGACCTGGGCCACAACTCCCTGACCGGGCTCCCGCCGGAGCTGGGCGATCTGACGGCCCTGAGCCGCTTCCTCTACGTCCACGACAACCACCTCACGTCGCTGCCGGACTCCCTGGGCAACCTGAGGCGGCTGACCTATCTGAACGTGGGCGAGAACCGGCTGACGGCGCTGCCGGAGACCCTGGGCTCACTCGACGCCCTGGTGGAACTGCGCGCCCAGCACAACCGCCTCACCTCGGTCCCTTCGTCCCTTGGCGCCCTGAACGCCCTGCGTGAACTGTGGCTGCGCGGCAATCGCCTCACATCGCTCCCCGACTCGCTCGGCCGCTTGCGTGAGCTGCGCGAACTGGAGCTGCGGGAGAACGAGTTCGGGCATGTCCCCGAGGCCTTGCGCGGACTGCCGCTGCTGCGGCGGCTCGATCTGCGGGCCAACCGCCTGCGAGAACTCCCCTCCTGGATCGGCGACCTGCCCGCGCTGGAGAAGCTGGACCTGCGCTGGAACGAGGTCGCCGTGCCGGAGGAGCTGCTGCGGAGGCTTGAGGGGCGGGGGTGCGTGGTGCTGCGGTGAGGGAACCGGCTGCCAGGGACCGCGTCTTTGCCGCGCCAGGGCCAGGGCCCCTATCGGGGCTCAGGAGGCACCACGGCCACCGCGCCCTTCGCGTGCAGCAGCACCGCGTTGGTCACCGAGCCCATCAGCCGCCCCAGCGACCTGCGGCTGTGGTGTCTTCCCACCACCACGAGCTCCGCCTCCCGCGAGGCGTCCACCAGGAGACCCGCCGCGTCCCCCGGCAGGACCTCCCTCTCGACACGCACGTTCGGGTACCGCTCCTGGAAGGGCGCGAGCTGCTCGCCCGCCAGCTCCGTGTACTGCGCCGAGGTGGCCGCGTCCGCCTCCGCCGAGGTCACGAAGTCGCCGGTGGCCGTGTAGACGAGGACGGGCCCGGGATAGGCGCACACGACACGGAGCACCGCGCCGCGCAGAGCCGCCTCCGCGAAGGCGAAGCCGATCGTGTACGCGTGCGGGGAAAGCGCGTCGAGACCGAGCACCACGCACGGCTCGGCCCCCGCCGTGAGCTCCTTGTCCGGCCGCACCACGACCACGGGGCACGCCGCTTCCCGCGCGCACGCGATGCCGTTCGAGCCAAGGAGCAGGCTGGCGAAACCGCCGCGCCCGCGTGACCCGAGGACAAGGAGCCGCGCCGCGTCGCCGAGCCCGGGGAGGTCCCGCCCCGGGCTGCCCTCCACGACCTCGACGGTCAGCGAGGGGAGCTGGGCCCGCCCCTCAAGGGCCGCGCGCACCCGGTCGACGACCGGGTCGGCGTCCGGGCGGTGATCGATGGCCGGCATGTACGGACCGTCGGCGAGCGGCATCGCGTACTGCCGCACGTGCACGATCCGCAGCGGCGCGTCCCGCAGGCGCGCGGCGGTCAGTGCCCATTCCAGGGCGTGGTCGCTGCCGGCCGACCCGTCGACGGCCACGACGACGGGTCCGTCGGCGGCCGCGACTGGTTCAACGGGGGCGTCGTCACGCATGGCATTCCTCGTCTCCGGCGCAAGGCCAAGGTCGACCGGCTCCGCTGCCGGTCCCTGCCCCCTCCGGGAGGCGGGCCGACGGCGGATCCCGAGGTCACCAGGTCAGCACGGCACGAGCCGCGAGCGGTCGCGACAGCCGGAGACGAGGGGCCACAACGCCCCGCACGGCCTACGTCAGGTCGAACTCCCCCGCACGCGCGCCGTGCACGAACGCTCCCCACTCCGCCGGAGTGAAGATGAGGGACGGGCTCTCGGGACGGCCTGCGTTGCGCATCGCGATGAAGCCCTCGACAAAGGCGATCTCCACATCACCCCGCCCCTCGCTGCTCGATTGCCAGTCCGCTGTGCTGAGGTCGAGCTCCGGCTTGTCCCAGCCCGCGAGCGGGCGCTGCTGACCTGCGAGCGGATGCTGCTGAATGGTGCCTTCGGCCACGTCCGTGCTCCTCCCGATGCGTCGTCCGCCCGCCAGCCTAGCTTTCGGTTCCGGTACCGGACAGGCCGCGGCAGGAGGACACCCGCCCGTCCGGCGCGGCACACCCGTCACGTCGTGGGCGGCTCCGCGCCGACCAGCCACATGGAGAAGAACTGCGAGCCGCCTCCGTAGGCGTGTCCGAGCGCCCTGCGGGCCCCCTCGACCTGGTGCTCGCCGGCCTGGCCACGCACCTGAAGTGCCGCTTCGGCGAACCGGATCATGCCCGAGGCGCCGATGGGATTGGTGGAAAGGACGCCGCCCGACATGTTGACGGGCAGATCCCCGTCCAGCTCCGTCACGCCCGACTCGGTCAGCTTCCAGCCCTCACCCTCCTCGGCGAAGCCCAGGTTCTCCAGCCACATCGGCTCGTACCAGGAGAACGGCACGTACATCTCGACGGCGTCGATGTCGCGCCGCGGGTCGGTGATGCCCGCCTGCCGGTAGACGTCGGCGGCACAGTCCTTGCCCGCCTGCGGCGACACGAAGTCCTTGCCCGCGAAGAGCGTCGGCTCGCTGCGCATGGCGCCGCCGTGCATCCAGGCGGGCGGCCTGGGCGAACGGGCCGCGCCCGCACGGTCGGTGAGGATCATCGCGCAGGCCCCGTCGGAGGACGGGCAGGTCTCGGAGTAGCGGATCGGGTCCCAGAGCATCGGCGAAGCCTGGACCTTCTCCAGGGTGATGTCCTGTTCGTGCAGGTGGGCGTAGGGGTTCTTCAGGGCGTTGCGGCGGTCCTTGTACGCGACGAGTGAGCCGACCGTGTCGGGGGCGCCGGTGCGCCGCATGTACGCGCGCACGTGCGGGGCGAAGAAGCCGCCCGCGCCCGCGAGGAGCGGCTGCTGGAAGGGGATGGGGAGGGAGAGCCCCCACATCGCGTTGGATTCCGACTGTTTTTCGAAGGCGAGGGTGAGCACGGTGCCGTGGACGCGGCCCGCGACCAGGTTCGAGGCGACCAGGGCCGTGGAGCCGCCGACGGAGCCCGCGGTGTGGACGCGCAGCATGGGTTTGCCCACCGCGCCGAGCGCGTCGGCGAGATACAGCTCGGGCATCATGACGCCCTCGAAGAAGTCCGGCGCCTTGCCGATGACCACGGCGTCGATGTCGGCCCACGTCAACTCGGCGTCCGCGAGCGCCTGTTGGGCAGCCTCTCGGACGAGGCCCGCGATCGACACGTCCCGCCGGGCGGCGACGTGCTTGGTCTGGCCGATCCCGACGACGGCCACGGGCTCCTTGCCCATCCCGCTCACCCCACTCATCACGACTCCCCTTCGAGGACGGCGACCAGGTTCTGCTGCAGGCACGGGCCTGATGTGGCGTGCGCGAGGGCCCGGTCCGACTCGCCGCGGTGGATGCGGGCGGCGGCCTCGCCGAGCCGGATCAGTCCGGCGGCCATCACGGGGTTCGCGGCGAGCGCGCCCCCCGACGGGTTCACCGCGACGTCGTCGCCCAGTTTCAGCGCCTTGCGCAGGACGAGCTCCTGGGAGGTGAACGGCGCGTGCAACTCGGCGGTGTCCACGGGCCGTTCGAAGGCACCGGCGCGCTCGGCGGCCAGGCGGCTGGACGGCGAGTCGGTGAGGTCGCGCACGCCGAGGCCGTGCGCCTCGATGCGGTGATCGATCCCCCGGATCCACGCGGGCCGCTCGCACAGCTCACGGGCCCGGTCCCCCGCCGCGAGGATCACGGCGGCGGCGCCGTCCCCGATGGGCGGGCAGTCACCGGTACGCAGGGGACGCACGAGGTAGTCGCCCTGGGGGACCGCTCCACGCAGCTGCGCGTGCGGGTTGTCGGACGCGTCCCGTCGGCTGCGCGCCGCGACCCCGGCGAGCGCGGGCTCGTCGGCGTCCCCCGCGTCGATCAGGGCCTGCGCCTGGAGTGCGGCGAGGGCGACCGAGTCCGGCCACAGGGGAGCCACGTAGTACGGGTCGAGCTGTCGGGTCAGCACGTCGCGCACCGACCCGGGGGACGACTTGCCGTAGGAGTACACGAGCGCGGTGTCGGCCTCGCCGGTGAGCAGCTTGGTCCACGCCTCGTACAGTGCCCAGGCGCCGTCCATCTCGACGTGCGACTCCGAGATCGGCGGCCAGGCGCCCACCCCGTCGAGCGCCATCGTGAAGGAGAAGGCGCGCCCCGCGAGGTAGTCCGAGGAGCCCGAGCAGGTGAAGCCGATGTCGCTGGTCTTCATGCCGGTGGCGGCGAGGACCTGGTGCAGGACCGGCATGAGCATCTCCACCTCGGAGAGCTCGTCGGTGGAGCGCAGGTGGTCGGTCTGGCCGAAGGCCACGATGGCGATGTCCCGGACGGGACGCATCACCGACGGCTTGGCGGACGGCATCTACACCAGCTCCTTGTACGTGTCGTAGTCGGCGTCAGGCTCGCCCGTGGGCCGGTAGTGGTCGGGGAAGCGGGCGCCCTCGGTCCACACCGGCTCGACGCGAAGGCCCATCCGGACCTGGTCGTAGGGGATGCCCGCGATGCGGGCGTGCAGGGCGAGGTCGGCGCCGTCGAGGGCGATGTGCGCGTACACGTAGGGCACTTCGATGTCGAGGTTCTTCGCCTTGATGTTGACGATGCAGTACGTGGTGACCGTGCCGCGGGGCCCGACCTCGACCCGTTCGGCCGTGGCGACACCGCAGGTGGGGCAGGCGCCGCGGGGTGGTACGTAGACCTTGCGGCAGGAGGGGCAGCGCTCGCCGACGGTCTTCTGCTCGGAGAGTGCCTTGATGTAGGCGGTCTGGGCGCGGCCGGGCGCGTACGTGTAGTCGAGGCGCGCGAGGGCGACGATGCCGGTGACCGGGTCGCTGAACTCTCCTGTGTGCGGGCCGGCTTGCCCCACCGCGGCATCGGCGTCCGCCTCGAAGCAGGCGATGTCGGTGATGGCGCCGACGCGTTCGCCGGCCCAGCGGATCCGGACGCGCATCCCGGTCCTGACGGCGTCGGGGCCCGGCGCGTCCAGGGCGTGCAGCAGGGCGGTGTCGGCGCCGTCGAGCTTCACCAGGACCCAGGCGAAGGGGGTGTCCAGGGGCTGCCCCCTGCGGGGTTCGTGGTTCCAGGCCCAGGTGGTGACGGTGCCGGTGGCGGCGACCTCGACCAGATCGCGTATCTCGTCGGCGGTGACGGGGTCGTACTCGACGGGCGGGACGAGCGTGCGCCCGTCGGTGGTCCTCACGCCGAGTACGGTGCGCTCGCGCAGCCCGGTGAGAAAGGCACTCTGCACGGGCCCGAGGGACCGGGTGAAGGGAAATTCGACGACGAGAGGCGCGCGCAGCACTTCGGGTGAGGGAGTGGATGCCATGAGCAGAACTCCGTTTCTCAGCAGGGTAAGAAAATCGCCCCGTTCGGGAACGACAGGGGCGCCCCGTAAGGGGCGCGGGGAACTGCGCGACCAGCCCCCACCGGCCGGCGGGTGGCCGTCGACCTAGGCCCGCCGAAACACCGGGTCACGTTTCTCCGCAAAGGCTCTGGAGCCCTCCTTCGCATCGGCGGTGTCGAAGATCGGCCACCCCCGCTTCAGCTCCGCCGCGAGGCCGTCCGTCTCGGACATCTCGGCGGCCTCGTACACGGACGCCTTGACCGCCTCGACGGCGAGCGGCCCGCACGCGTTGATCTGCTCGGCGATGGCGAGGGCCTTCTCCAGGGCGGTGCCGTCCGGGACGACGTGACCGACCAGACCGATCGACGCGGCCTCGGCCGCCGTGTAGGGCCGCCCGGTCAGCAGCATCTCCAGGGCGTGGGTACGGGGAATCTGGCGCGGCAGGCGCACGGTCGACCCGCCGATCGGGAACAGGCCGCGCTTGACCTCGAAGAGGCCGAACGCCGCGGACTCGCCGGCGACGCGGATGTCCGTGCCCTGGAGGATCTCCGTGCCGCCCGCGACGCAGTACCCCTCGACCGCGGCGATGACGGGTTTGCGGGGGCGGTGGTGGCGCAGCATCGCCTTCCAGTGCAGATCGGGGTCGGCCTTCATCCGGTCTCGGTAGCGCTCACCGTCCATGCCCTTGCCCGCGAGAGCCTTGAGGTCCATGCCGGCGCAGAACGCGCCGCCCGCTCCGGTGAGCACGACGGAGCGGATCGCGTCGTCCTCGTCGGCGGCCACCCACCCGTCGTAGAGGCCCACCAGCATCGGCAGCGAGAGCGCGTTCTTCGCCTCCGGCCGGTTGAGCGTGAGTATCAGTGTGGCGCCTTCGCGCTGCACAGCGAGATGTTCCGTCCCACCCATAGCCGTGCTCCTTCTTGCTGTCGGCTTCGGACCTGGAACAGGTTGCAGTAGGCGGGGAGCCAGTTCAAGAGTTTTCTGACAGACAGTCAGTTTTCTTGCACGAGGACCCTTCCCACTTGCTGACGCCTCTGCTCTGATGACCGCCAGAAGAGATGACGCCGGGGTCAGGAGGAGCGGTGGAGTACAACCTTGCCGACCTGTTCGAGTCGGTCGTCGACGTGGTCCCCGACCGCGAGGCGCTCGTGTACATCGATCACCCCGGTACCGGGGCGGAACGCAGGCTGACGTACGCCGAGCTCGACCGGGCCGCCAACCGCATCGCACACCATCTGATCGACAGCGGCCTGAAGCCCGGCGAGCATCTGGGGCTGCACCTCTACAACGGCGTCGAGTACCTCCAGACCGTCCTCGCCTGCCTCAAGGCACGCCTGGTTCCCGTCAATGTCAACTACCGCTACGTGGAAGAGGAGTTGGTCTACCTCTACCGCGATGCCGACCTCGCCGCGCTCGTCTTCGACGCGGAGTTCACCGAGCGGGTCGCGGCGGCGCTGCCGCGCACGGAGAAGCTGCGGCATCTGGTGCGGGTGGGGACCCCGCCGGCCGACGCGCCCGCGCTCGACGTGGTGGCCTTCGCCGAGGCTGAGGCGGCGGGTTCGCCGGAGCGCGGCTTCGGTCCGCGCTCGGCGGACGACCTGTTCATCATCTACACCGGCGGCACCACCGGCATGCCCAAGGGCGTCATGTGGCGCCAGGAGGACCTGTTCTTCGCCGGGCTCTTCGGCGGCGAGCCCGCGGGCGAGCCGGTGAAGCGGCCCGAGGAACTGGCGGAGCGCGTCGCGGCGGGCGGCCCCGGCATCACGTTCTTCCCCGCTCCCCCGCTGATGCACGGCACCTCGACGCTGACGTCGTTCATCGCGTTCAACTACGGCCAGCGGGTGGCCATTCACCGCAAGTACGTCCCCGAGGAGCTGCTCCGCACGATCGAGCGGGAGAAGGTCTCCAGTGTGTCGCTGGTGGGCGACGCGATGCTCAGGCCGCTCATCGACGCCCTGCACGGCCCGCTCAAGGGAACCGACCTGTCGTCGCTCTTCAGCGTCTCGTCCTCCGGGGCGATCATGTCGGAGACGGTGCGCGCCCAGTTCCAGGAACTGGCCCCCGACGTCCTGCTCCTGAACAACTTCGGCTCCTCCGAGTCCGGCTCCAACGGCAAGGCGACGGACGACTCGGGCCCGGAGAAGGGCTTCCGCCTGGAGGTCAACGAACGTACGCAGGTGGTGGACCTGGCCACCCACGAGCCCGTGCCGGTGGGTGTCGTGGGCCGCCTGGCCCAGCGCGGCCACGTACCGCTCGGCTACTACAACGACTCGGCGAAGACCGCCGAGACGTTCTTCCAGAAGGGCGAGGAGCGCTGGGTGCTGCTCGGCGACATGGCCACGGTCGACGAGGAGGGCATCGTGACCGTCCTCGGCCGGGGCTCGCAGTGCATCAACACCGGTGGCGAGAAGGTGTATCCGGAGGAGGTCGAGCAGGCGCTCAAGTCCCATCCGGACGTGTACGACGCGCTGGTCGCCGGAGTCCCCGACGAGCGCTGGGGCAACCGCGTGGCCGCGGTCGTCCAACTACGGGACGGAGCCGCCCCGTTGGACCTCGAAGCCATTCAGACCCACTGCCGCACCCGCCTCGCCGGCTACAAGATCCCCCGCGCCGTGGTCTTCACCCCCGAGATCCAACGCTCACCGAGCGGCAAGGCGGACTACCGGTGGGCGAAAGCGGTGGCCGCGGGGTAATCGGTCGGGTGGGCGGGAGAGACCTGGCGCTCAGCGGTGGTCGGAGGGGCGTCAGTCCGAGCAGACGGACGGAAGCGCCCGCCCCAGGGCCACGACGTGCAGCGCGTCAAGCTGCCGCTCACCCCGCACCCGTACGCCCGCCGCAGTCACAAGCCCATGACAGGACGGCGCGGCGCGCGCACCCGAAGAGTCGGCGATCCCCCGCACCAACTCCCCGTTCACCCGGTTGATCTCCACGCGCACCTCCGCGAGGTCAGGCCGCTCCTGCGGGGTAGGCGCCTGCGAAGGATCCGCGTCCCACCGCCGGTGCAGCTCCCGCTGCACCACCTTGTTGGCCTCGATCTGGTCCCGGAAGATCCGCACGGTCGCCTCGGGGTCGGCGCCCAGCTCCCGCGCCTGGCGCGCGACGTCGTCGAGTACTTGCCGCTCACGCGCCGGATCGTCGACGGGGCTGCCCGTGCCGTACTTCGCCGCGGCCACGAGATCGGCGGTGGCCAGGCGCTGGGCGGCCAGATCGACCAGCGAGTGGAGCCGGGCGTACGAAGCCCCCGCGGGGACGGACGACGACACGCCAGGCAGCGGCGCCGGGGAAGCGGCGACCGCCACCCCGCTCCCGCCCCCGCTTCCGGCGAGCAGGGCCGCCGCCACGGCCCCGACGGCAAGCAGACGCCTCACGGACGAGACGGGACGCACAGCGATTCCCCTGAATGTCGGCATGAGGGCGATCATCACATCCCACGCCACGCCCGGACAATGCCGTTCGGCCGTCGCGCCGCAGCTCAAGGCCGCCGTGCGCGATCTCTTGACGGCCGCCTCCGCGGCTGGATTACTGACCCTGACGGAAGATCGACGACCGAATGATCGGTCGCCCGTTTGGGACGGGAGAAACCGCATATGACGGCCATGCTGGACGCGGCGGAGCGCCTCGGGCGCGAGGAGCTGGAGGCGCTGCAACTGGAGCGCCTCCAGGACACCTTGCTGCACGCGTACGAGAACGTGCCCTTCTACCGGGCGGCGTTCGACAAGGCGGGCCTGCGCCCCGACGACTGCCGCACGCTCGCCGACCTGGCCCGCTTCCCTTTCACGGCCAAGACCGACCTGCGGGACAACTACCCCTTCGGGATGTTCGCGGTCGAGCAGTCCGAGGTACGACGCCTGCACGCGTCCAGCGGCACCACAGGCCGGCCCACCGTGGTCGGCTACACCGAACAGGACCTGTCGATGTGGGCGGACGTCGTCGCCCGCTCGATCCGCGCGGCGGGCGGCCGTCCCGGTCACAAGGTCCATGTGGCGTACGGCTACGGCCTGTTCACCGGCGGGCTCGGCGCGCACTACGGCGCCGAGCGGCTCGGCTGCACGGTGATTCCCGCGTCCGGCGGCATGACGGCACGGCAGGTCCAACTCATCCAGGACTTCCGCCCCGAGATCATCATGGTCACGCCGTCCTACATGCTCACGCTTCTGGAGGAGTTCGAGCGCCAGGGCGTCGACCCGCGCACGACGTCGCTCGAGGTCGGCATCTTCGGCGCCGAACCGTGGACGGAGGAGATGCGCCACGAGATCGAGGAGCGGTTCGCCATCGACGCGGTCGACATATACGGGCTCTCGGAGGTCATCGGCCCCGGAGTCGCCCAGGAATGCGTGGAGACCAAGGACGGCCTGCACATCTGGGAGGACCACTTCTATCCGGAGGTGGTGGATCCGATCACCGGCGAGGTCCTCCCGGACGGCGAGCGCGGAGAGCTGGTCTTCACCTCCCTCACCAAGGAGGCCATGCCCGTCGTCCGCTACCGCACCCGCGACCTGACCCGCCTCCTGCCCGGCACCGCACGGGTCTTCCGCCGGATGGAGAAGGTCACGGGCCGCTCGGACGACATGGTGATCCTGCGCGGCGTGAACCTCTTCCCCACGCAGGTGGAGGAGATCGTCCTGCGGACACCGGGCGTCGCCCCCTACTTCCAGCTGCGCCTGACGCGCGAGGGCCGCATGGACGCGCTGACGGTCCGGGCCGAGTCCCGCGCGGACACGCCTCCCGAGCGGCGCGTGGCGGCGGCCCGGGAGATCGCGTCGGCGGTGAAGGACGGCATCGGCGTCTCGGTGAAGGTCGAGATCGTCGATCCGGAGACCATCGAGCGGTCGGTGGGCAAGTTCAAGCGGATCGTGGACCTGCGCGACAAGTGACCGCGAGGCCCGCGCCAGTTACGAGGCGCTGAAGCGGTCCCGCAGCTCCCGCTTGAGGATCTTCCCGCTCGCGTTGCGCGGCAGCTCGTCCACGAAGAGGACCCGTTTGGGCGCCTTGAAGTGGGCGAGCTTCTCGCGCGCGTGCTCGACGAGTTCCGCCTCGGTGACCTCTCCCTTGCGTACGACGACCGCGGTGACCGCCTCGATCCAGCGCTCGTCCGGCAGCCCGATCACGGCCGCCTCGGCGACGCCTTCGTGGGTGTAGAGCGCGTCCTCGACCTGGCGCGACGCCACGAGGACACCGCCGGAGTTGATGACGTCCTTCACCCGGTCGACGACGGTGAAGTAGCCGTCCTGGTCCCGCACCGCCAGGTCCCCGGAGTGGAACCATCCGTCACGGAACGCCTCCTTGGTCTCCTCCGGTTTGTCCCAGTAGCCCTCGCACAACTGCGGTGAGTGGTAGACGACTTCACCCTGTGTGCCGTCGGGCACCTCAAGACCTCGCTCGTCCACGACCCGCGCCTCCACGAAGAGCACGGGGCGCCCGCAGGAGTCCATCCGCCCCTCGTGCTCGTCAGGCCCGAGGACCGTGGCGAGCGGGCCGATCTCGCTCTGTCCGAAGCAGTTGTAGAAGGCGAGTGACGGCAGCCGTTCGCGCAGTCGCTCCAGGACCGGAACGGGCATGATCGACGCCCCGTAGTAGGCCTTGCGCAGGCCGCCGAGGTCACGGGTGGCGAAGCCGGGGTGCTGCGAGAGGCCGATCCATACGGTGGGCGGCGCGAAAAGACTGTCGGCGCGGCCCGCCTCGACGAGTTCGAAGATCCGCTCGGCGTCGGGCGCGTCGATGATCGTGTTCTCGGCGCCGACGGCCAGATAGGGCAGCAGGAAGACGTGCATCTGCGCCGAGTGGTAGAGCGGCAGGGCGTGGACAGGCTTGTCGGTCTCCTTGAGGTCCAGCGCGGTGATCGCGCTGACGTACTCGTGCACCAGGGCGCGGTGCGTCATCATCGCGCCCTTGGGTCGCATGTGATCGAGTCCCCTTCTGTGCTGAGGATGAGACCGTCGATGATTTTGACCTTCATGCGCACGCGGGGCAGGCGGGAGGGCGGACGCTGCGCCCCCTCCCCGTCCAACAGGGCGATGACGTCAGCCCAGGCGCCCGACGTCAGCCACCGGCCCCACGCCGCGCGCAGGCCCTGGCCGCGTCCGTACTCCGTGAGCTTGTGCCAGGACGTTTCCGTGCGCGCCTTGTGCAGCAACCCTTGGAGGATGAGCCGCTGAGGCAGCCGACGGTCCGGCCGGTGGCGCGCTTTGATGGCCGGCTCGACCCGCACCCAGCCCTCATCCGTCAGGACGGGGACATCCAGCCCGGTCTGACGGAACCAGTCGGTCACGGGGCAAGAGCGGGCCACGTCGGGGACCGGTTCGAGCAGCCTCAGTTCGATGTTCATCATGCCGACGATCTCGGCCATGTCATCGAGGTCCATCACCTTGAGCCGCTTGGACGCGATGTCCGCCAGGCGCTGAAGCTCAACCGCTCGCCCTCGCGCCGCCACGCTTTCGCCGTGCCACGCGGCAACCTGCTCCCGCTGCACGGCCAGTTGAACGCGCTGGTCCATCAGCGCCTTGGTGGCAATGCGGATGACCTCTTCCGGATTGTCCGAATCCTGCGCCGCCGCGGCCATGACCGCGCCAATCGCCCGGTCTTTCTGCGCAATCTCCCGGTCGAGCAGCATCAGCCGCTCTTCGAAGTCGACGTTGGCCTGTGCGTTCAACCCGGACCATTCCTCAGCGCGCAAGCGCAGCTCATCTGGGTCCTTGAGGATCTGGGCGAGCTTGCCCCAGATGAATTCCTCAAGCTCGCGTGCGGGCATCTGCCCGCACGCGCATACCGCGGCGCCCGCGTACCTCGGCCGCTTGCCCATGCACCGGTACTGACGCTGGCGTTTCCCCGGGGCGCATCCGGTGTAGTAGCTGCCGCAGACCGAGAGGATGCGACCACTGAAGGGGTAAGTGCGATCCCCGCGGCGTGGCCCGTACGACTTCACCTTGACCGCGTCCAGCAGTTCTTTGATTTCCCGCTCCGAGAATGCCGGGGGAATCCTGATGACGACAGTTTCCCCATACAGGGGGTTTCCATCAGCATCGGTCTTTACCCGGTTGATCACCTTGCGTGTATCGCGAAAGGTGACCTCGGAGCTGAGCACCGCGTCCGAGAGCAGTCGGGCTTGAAGGTTCTCACGCGTCCACAGTCTGCCGTTGCGCGTCAGCATTCCACATGCATTCAACGCCACGGCCGCACGCTCGATATCGCCTTTGTATTCGACGACCAGTTCACGCCCCCGGGCGAGTGTGTGCCACGAACCGCTGGGCTGGTCGTCAAGAGCGTAAACACCTTCGCCCTTCTTGCCCTGGTTCTTGATGTACCAGCCGAACGGGGGTTGTCCGCCGACGTAACCGCCCTCGCCCCCGCGCTGTTCTGCCGCCTCCTGGATTCCGCCCTGAAGGCGATCACGGATCGTGATTCGCTCATCCTCGGCACGGTCCGCAGCCTTGCGCATGCGCGAGCGGCCCTCATCTGAGGTGTTGTCGTAGTCGCCTCGCACGATGGCGGTGAAGACCCCGAGGCCTTCAAGTTCCCAGACCCAGGGCCAGAACGCGCGGCCTGCTCGCCCGATAGCCCGCTCTTCGTACACGCACACGACATCGAAAGGGCGGGGCGTTGTCCGGACTTGCTCCATGAGGGTCTTCAAGTCCGGACGCTGATGCCACTCCAGGCTTCCGCTGAATCCCTCGTCGGAGAAGGTGTCAACGAGATGCCATCCCTTCTTGACGCAGTGCGCCTTTACCCTCCTGTGGGTGTAGTCGATGCCGTACCCTTTTTTCTGCGCCTCCGTAGAGACACGCAGATAGGCGACGGCACGCAACTGTCCGGCGCGGGCATCTGTGTTGACGGCCCCGGCGAGCATCTCGCTCATGAATCAGTCCTCCCCCATCGAGAATGACGCAGGGCAGATTCTAGGACCCGGCACTATCCGCGCGGGGAGAAAACAGAATGTCCAACAGGCGATGATAGGGAGCAGTAGTGTCATCATCGCCGGTCGCCCTTATGATCTCGATCAACACCCCGGTACGCCCTCAGTTCGGTCCCGTACTGGGTCAGCAGAGACGTCGCGTCACTCGGGACCAGGTCGCCCAGAGGATCTACGCAGGTGGCCCTGCACGTCCGCCGGATCGACGCCGTGCGGTCGCAGGAGTCGTCCCCTCCGATAGCAGGAAGGCGCCTGCGCTCCTGCGCCGGAGAGATCACGTCGATGTAGGAGTAGGCCGTGTGGGACCGGCGGATCTCGGAAAGCAGGCGGGCCGATGCGCGCTGAGTCATCGGCCCCCTCACTCGAAAACTCTGAATCTACTCAAACAGATGGCGCGGCTTTAGCGGAGGCCGCCGAGATGAGCGACACACAGGAATGGAGGTGCACGTGGACAGACTTGACAGCCTGTCAGGGCTTCTGAGTTTGGCACTGGCGGCCCTAAACGTGCTTTTCGCCGGATATAAGTTCAGGGGCGAGGACAGCCATCACTCACTTGAGAACCTCCTTGCCCCACAGAGCCTCCGCTTCCCGGGGCGCCTAATGCTGACATTAGCCATTGTGATGGTGTCAGCACTCGCCCTGACTTCCGGAAATCTGATCGCCGCCGGAATCGGACTGATGACCGCCTCCGGAGTGCGACTCGCTTCACCGCGTAGTACCGGCTGGGAGCCTGAACGGCTCGCCTTTCACATCTCCACCGAAGTCTGGTTTCACTGCATCGCACTCTTTAGCTTTGCCGCCGGGTTCAACGTGCTAGCACTCGGAGCCCTGAAGGATCTCCAAACAGGCCAACGACTCACCGTCACGCTAACGCTCGCACTCGCATCATGTGTCGCCGTCAATAAATCGACCACGCGAACAAGGAAGCTCTGCACCGAAATTTCTAGCCAGGTATACAGTCTCACTCAACACATGGCGGCACTACATAACTTGGCTGTACTAAACGAAGACAGTGAGAAAATACCAGACAAGTGACGAGAATGCTACGAAAAGATGCACCGACTTGAGCTGGCGCTGGACACACGCCTGAATACATGATACCGGATTTTGGGGACCCGGGTGTTGCCTGTTGCCTCGTACGAGGCCCTACGCAGGTCCCTTCGGGGCGTTATCGCGAAACCCGACAGATCTGGCCCTGAGTGGGCGGAGGCCAGCGCTCTGCTCGCCGCCCTACTCCGCGGCTGCGCGAAGCACATCGACGTCGTGGCATAAGGGCATCCATCGTCCTCAGGGGCTGGCCACCTCCACGAAGGTCAGCGTCACGAACCTGATCGGGACGAACCGCTGCCCTGACACCTGGACTTCGGACTGAAGATCACCGACAGGCCGGACCCACCACGCATGATCCACATTCGTCTGAAGGAACAAGGTGCGGCCGCTGCGCAGCATTTGCCGCAGCGGCGCATACTCCTCACGCTTCAGGATCAGCGTGAGTTTGATGGCATCGTCCTTGTAGCCCTCCGAGACCACGACCGGGCGGTCCTCCCCGAGCGGCTGATACATGACGCTCGTACCGGTCGTACCGACCTGGAGAGACTCGGCCTGGACCCTGAGCGCCAGATTGCGCGTCGGGTCGGTGATGTCCTTGAGCCACCAGTTCACCGCGGTGAGAGAGACCTCGTCCGACGGCGGACCGAAGCCGCTGACGAACCGGTGCCCGGCCAGGCCGTAGCTGATCGTCTGTGCCCGATAGCGCCGGTTGACCAGCGGGCTCACGGTCTGGTCCGTGTACGTGGCGATGCCAGACAGCGGATCGTAAACAGGCGGGGAGGCGTCGATGCCCGGCAAAGACTGCCAGTCCACGTACCCCGAGCCGTCATCGTCCGCGTACGGGATCACGGGAGTTTGCCACACGGCGTGGGTACTGCGGCCCGTTCCGTTGCGCCACACCTCCGACGGACCGAGCATGATGCCGCACCGGTCGAAGTACACGGGACCACTGACAGCCCTGTCCGTGACGCTGACCTCGCCCTTGATCCTCATCGTGCCCTCAGGGATGTCGTACGTCCCCACCGACTTGAACCATGTCACCGTCCCGACGGGTGTGGCCTGGATCGTCTGGCCGCTGATCAGCTGGATTGCCCGGTAGAAGTGCAACGTCAGGTACGGGGTGCCGCTGGTCGAGCCGAGAAAGCCCGACGTGAACGTGACCTGACTGCCTGCCAGTTGCAGGATCTGCGGATCGACCCCAGAGATGTCGACCGAGTCCGGCATCGTCGCGACCGTACGGCCCACGACCAGCGGTACCGCCGGTTTGATCAGACCGATCCAGGACGCAGCGCTGTTGAACTCGCAGCCACTGCCCGGCGTGAACGCCCCCGTCACCAACGTAGACTCGATCGGCACGACGCCGTTGGAGTCGTACACGCCCGTCGTCAGCGAGCTGAATGGCGCATTGGGCGTTCGCGGTGTAGCTCGTGCCTGACATCACGCCCGTGGTCGCGTCAATCGTCGTGTTGTACGCGATGTAGAGACTCACGCGACACCGGCCACGCCGTAGACCAGCAGGTACGCGCCGTCCCTGTTCGCGCCGGCCGGGACCGTCACCGTGGTGTTCGAGACCGAGGCGCCAGCCGCCGCGGCGACGGTGGTGCCCATGATGGTCGCCCGCTTCACCACGGTGAACTGCTGGATGACATCGATCGTGTCGCCAGCGGTTATGTCGCGCAGGGCGTACAGGGCGACGCGGTCACTCTCGCCGTTCATCCACATTAGGGGGTAGCGGTTCGGTTCGAGTGCAGCCATGACGTCACCTCACCAGGTCGAGGCACGACGAACGGCCGTGCTGAAGAATGCACTGGGCGGGCCCGCCCCGGCCGGCTCTTCCACCAGGGCGCCCGCGCAGAAACACCAAATGATGTTGGAGCCAGACGCGGTGGCGGTGAGCGTGGGGGGCCGCAGTGCGTCGACCTGGCGGGCGTACGGCGGTGGCAGCTACGCCAGCCGCGCCGATCTCGCCACCAAGGCCCAGCAGATCCAGATAGCCGAGAAGGTGCTCAGCGCTCAGGGGCCTGGAGCATGGCCTGTATGCAGTGCTCGGGCCGGCCTCGCCCGGGGCGGCGTCAAGGCCTACAAGGCAGCCCCCAAGGTGCAGAAGGAGCGCCTCAGGCCAAGCCCAAGGCTGCACCGCAGGCGCCGGTATCGGGTACCGCGGCCAAGGCCGTGGCGTTCGCCCTGGCGCAGCGGGGAAAGCCCTACATCTTCGGCGCCATCGGACCCAATGCGTACGCCTGCTCGGGCCTGACACAGGCAGCATGGCGTGCGGCAGGGATCTCCATCCCGCGTACGTCACAGGCTCAACTGGCCGGACTCAGGCGGGTGTCACCATCGCAGGTCCGGCCTGGTGACCTGGTGATCTACAAGGGTGGCGGACATGTGGCCATCTACATCGGGGGCGGCAAGATCGTAGAGGCCTCCCGTCCTGGTAAGTCGGTACAGCTCGCACCTTGGCGCAACGGTTGATACGCGCAGCAGTTCACCGCTGTCATACGCCCCGCTGGCTCGACATCGGGGGTCCTGCGCACAAGGCCGCTCCTACGGTGCCGAAGCAGCAGGGTGCACCCCCAGAAGAACCAGGGCGTACCCAGCAAGCCGAGAGCGGTGCCCAAGACCAAGGGTGCCGAGCAGCACTGCAAGCCGCCGTAGTACCCGTTGCCGGTGTTGATGTTCCAGCGGTTGCCGGACTCGCACTTAGCAACGGCGTCCCACGTGTTCACGGAGGCGGCATCTGCCGTGCCTGCCCCCGGTGACGGTGAGACCTGTGCCGACGATGCCCTTGACGGCGGTCGCGCTGATCGCGCGCTTCGCCTTGAGCGCCTTCGGCTTCCTGTGCGTGTTGCGGTTGTGCCCCATATGAGTTGGTCTCCGATGGGATTGGGCCTACCCCGCCCAGGCCACCCACCTAGGTGCGGGCATGAGGAAGCGGCCCGCAGAGAGGGGCCGCTGAATCCGCGCTCTCAACCGCACGGTGAGTGTGTGGCGCAGCCGCTGTGGATGAGCGGGCGCAGCAAAAGGGCCCGCACTTGGCGGACCTGATTGTCAGTCAGGCGCTCGCCTGGGTAAGCCTGGGTAAGCCTGGTACGCCTGGTACGCCTGGTACGCCTGGTACGCCTGGTACGCCTGGTACGCCTGGTACGCCTGGTACGCCTCGATAGTGCACGACGGATCTATCGGTCAATCCTCTCCTTTCAATTCGCGAATGATCGGGGGCTCCGGCAGCGGTTTGCAGGGCTCGCGCGGCTCCATGGCGTCCAGGTCTCCCACAGACGGCGCGCGGCCGCCCCGTAGCGGACCAGACGCCCCTCATCGGCCAGCTTGAACAGCCACCGCCGCGAGCAACGCCAGCACAGGCGAGCGGCTTCGGTGTCGGCGAGCTTCATCGCGCCGTCGTTCCGCCGAACGCGCCCTTCCGAAGGTGTTCATCCGGCGCTACTTTGCCGGACATGACACTTGGTGGCGCTGAAGCAGCGGGGCTCTCCTGGTTAGTCAGGTTCATGGAACCAATCCTCGGCGACGCAGTGCGAGAACGACTCCGGAAGAAGACCTCGCCGGAGAAGGCTCTGCAAGCTTCGCACGCGCTGTACGAAAGCCTCGTTCGGCTGCGCACCCGAAGCAGTCAGTTCGTCGACATGCTCAAGGAGATGGCCGAGATCGGACCGCAGGTCCGGCTCGGCTCGTGGCATGAGTCACCGCTCGCCGACGAAATGGGCAGACTCGAAGATGCCCTCTTCACCCTGGACATCTGTGTCTCTGCCGTTGACCCGCAACTCATGATCCACGCTCCCGAGATCGTCACCGACATCTCAGCAGCCAGGGAGAATCGTGCTCTTGTCGTGACACAGGCCCGAAGCAATCTCAACGACTGGGCTGCCGGAACCCGTCAAGAGGAGATCATGCAAGTCCTGTGGAACGCTCAGGAGTCACACCGCCGGATCGAAGCAGCGATCGAGGATTACAGGCGCTTTCTGGCTGCCGAGTTCCCCTATCGGGAGAGCTTCTGACACCGGACTGCCTCATCACACCGGCCTCGCTCACGCACCCTCACCTTCCAACAGCTTGATTCAGTCCCCCTGAAGTACTTCGTACCGCACGGCTCGGCCTGAGATGTCCCGATGCACCGAACATCTTTCGACGCATCGTCAGCAACGATCAGCGCCCGGCCGCAGTCGCCACAGAGCACATCGGCCAGCATCTTCATCGGTGAGTCGTACCCAAGGATGATCCGCGCAGTGCGCGCCCGCTTGCGAAGGTCTTCTTGATCTCATAGACAAGTTCGCCATAACCGCTGTCGCTCGCCATCGCGCACCAGTCGGGCAGTGTGCGCAGGGCGCTGGTCATCGTCACGCCACTGGGCTTCCGGAGATCTGGGAAAAGCGCCGCCCGCAGAGCGGCGTAATGGCTGCGCGCGCTGTCGCCGACATCCATGAGGCAGGCAAGCGCCTCACCGTTGCCGGGCGGATTGGAATGCGGCTTGTCACCCGATCCGCCGCCGCCACGGCACCAGCAAGCCCGTCTCATTGCGCGTGGTCACCGTGCGGTGACGGGCATCCAGTGACAGCGGCTTCTTGCCGTCACGTCCCTCGCACGGCACCCGCTCCATCGTGGCGGGCGCGAGCCCCTCTGGCTTCTCCTCGGCCCGAGGCCGTGCGCTGATCGGCGGTATGGCCAGCGACCAGTCGATGAGATCGCGAGCCGGCCGGGCGAACCCGATCCGGGCTGCGAACCCGATCCGTACGGACCGCGAACCCGATCCGTACGGGGTGCGAACCCGACCGGTCGCGCTACTCGATCAAGTGACATACCGCTTGGTACGCTCAACCGCCCCTTCCCTCACCTCTGTTGGGAGGCACCATGCGTATGCGTACCCGCACCAGACGCCTCACGGCCCTGGGCATCAGCCTGTTGACCGCCGCGGCCTTCCTGCCGTCGTCCGCCGCCACCGCCGGCGCGGCGGAGGGCCGCGACGCCCGCCCGTCCGGCGGCGGTCTGTCCGCCACCCTCCGCTACACCCAGTACGGCATCCCGCACATCCTCGCCAAGGACTACGAGAACCTCGGGTTCGGCACCGGCTGGGCGCAGGCCGCCGATCAGGTGTGCACCCTCGCCGAGGGGTATGTGACCGTACGCGGGGAGCGGTCACGTCACTTCGGCGCCGACGGCACGCCGGACGGCTCGCTGTCCTCGGCGACCACGAACCTCGCCAGCGACCTGTACTTCGGCGGTGTGCGGGACACCCGCACCGTGGAGAAGCTCCTCGCGCAGCCCGCCCCGGCGGGCCCGAGCGCCACGTCGAAGAAGCTGATGAGCGGCTTCGCGGCGGGCTACAACGCCTGGCTGAAGCAGAATCGCGTCACCGACCCCGCCTGCAAGGGCGCCAAGTGGCTGCGCCCGATCACCGCCCTCGACGTGGCGAGGCAGGGCTTCGCCGTGCAGGTCCTCGGCGGTCAGGGACGCGGCATCGACGGCATCACCGCCGCGCGGCCGCCCGGTGCCGGCGCGCCGGACCGCGAGGCCGACCCCGGGCGCACGGCGAAGGCCGCACGCGATCTCTTCTCGGCCGAGGACGCCGTCATGGGCTCCAACGCCGTGGCGTTCAGCGGGAAGACCACCGCGAACGGCAAGGGCCTGCTGCTCGGCAATCCGCACTACCCCTGGCAGGGCGGCCGGCGTTTCTGGCAGTCGCAGCAGACCATCCCCGGCGAGCTGAACGTCTCGGGCGGTTCGCTGCTCGGCACGAGCGTCATCAACATCGGCTTCAACGGCGACGTGGCGTGGAGCCACACGGTGGCGACCGGCGTGACCCTCAACCTGCATCAGCTCACGCTCGATCCCGCCGACCCGACCACCTATCTGGTGGACGGCAAGCCGGAGAAGATGACGAAGCGGACGGTCGAGGTGCCGGTCAAGAACGGCGCTCCCGTGACCCGCACCCAGTGGTGGACCCGGTACGGCCCGGTCACCACCGGCCTCGGCACACAGCTTCCACTGCCCTGGTCGGCCGGCACGGCGTACGCCCTGAACGACCCCAACGCCACGAACCTGCGCGGCACGGACACCGACCTCGGCTTCGGCAAGGCCCGCTCCACCGACGGGGTGCTGAAGGCGCTGCGCGACACGCAGGGCCTGCCCTGGGTCAACACCGTCGCCGCGGACCGCAAGGGCCACTCACTGCTCAGTCAGTCCCAGGTCCTGCCCCGCATCACCGACGACCTGGCCCAGCGCTGCTCCACCGACCTGGGCAAGGTCACGTACCCGGCATCGGGCGTGGCCGTGCTCGACGGTTCGCGCGGCGACTGCGCCATCGGCTCGGACAAGGACGCCGTCCAGCCCGGGATCTTCGGCCCGTCGAAGATGCCCACCCTCAAGGACGCGCCGTACGCGGAGAACTCCAACGACAGCGCCTGGCTGAGCAACGCCGACCGGCCGATCACCGGCTACGAGCGGGTCTTCGGGACGATCGGCACGCAGCGCTCCATGCGCACGCGCGGCGCCATCGAGGATGTCGCCGCGATGGCGAAGAAGGGCGGCCTGACGGTCAAGGACCTCCAGAAGCAGCAGTTCGCGAACCGGGCGCCCGCGGGCGACCTGGCAGCCGAAGACGCGGCGCGTGCGTGCGCCGCGCTACCGGACGGCAAGGCAACAGGCAGCGACGGCAAGCCCGTTGACGTGCGCAAGGCCTGCGCCGCGCTCAAGGCGTGGGACCACGACATGGACACGGACAGCAGGGGCGCCCTGCTCTTCGACCGGTTCTGGCGCAAGCTGGTCGCCGCCGTGCCGAACCCGCAGCTGTGGAAGGTGCCGTTCTCCGCCGCCGACCCGGTGCGTACGCCGAACACCCTGAACACGGCGGCGCCGGGCTTCGCGACCGCGCTCGCCGACGCGGTGACGGAACTGCGCGGGGCGGGCATCGCGCTCGACGCGCCGCTGGGCAGGAACCAGTTCGTCGTACGCGGTGGGGAGCGGCTGCCGATCCATGGCGGCACGGAGTCGATCGGCGTGTGGAACAAGGTCGAGCCGGTGTGGGACGCGAAGGGCGGCGGCTACACCGAGGTCGCGCACGGTTCGAGCCACATCCAGGCGGTCGGCTGGGACAAGAGCCACTGCCCGAAGGCACGCACGCTGCTCACCTACTCGCAGTCGTCCAACCCGAACTCACCGCACTACCGCGACCAGACGCGGTTGTACGCCGATGAGCGCTGGGTCACCTCGCGGTTCTGCGAGAAGGACATCATGGGGGACCCGAAGTTGAAGGTGGTCAAGGCCCGCGAACGCCGCTGAGGCCGCGAGCCGCGTGCACGGAAGCCGTGACCCCGCGTCGAGTTCGACGCGGGGTCACGGCTTTGCGCTGCGGTTTCGGCCGGAGGGCTGAACGCGCGGTTCCCGGCGCTTTTGACGGGCCCCGCCTACAGGGCGCGTTCCCGCCCCTCCCAGTACGGCTCCCGCAGCCTCCGTTTGTAGAGCTTGCCGTTCGGGTCGCGTGGCATGGTTTCGATGAAGTCGACGCTCTTCGGGCGTTTGTAGCCCGCCAGTTGGCGCTCGCAGTGGTCGAGGATCTCGGTGGCGAGCGCGTCGCCCGCCTCGTGGCCCTCGGCCACCTCCACCACCGCCTTGACCTGCTCGCCCCACTCGTCGTGCGGGATGCCGAAGGCGGCCGCGTCCGCGACGGCCGGGTGCGTGAGCAGCGCGGACTCGATCTCGGCGGGGTAGATGTTGACCCCGCCCGAGATGATCATGTCGATCTTGCGGTCGCGGAGGTAGAGGTAGCCGTCCTCGTCCAGGTAGCCGAGGTCGCCGACCGTGAAGAAGTCGCCGATGCGGTTCTTCTTCGTCTTGGACTCGTCCTTGTGGTACGAGAATCCGCCGGTGCTCATCTTCATATAGACGGTGCCGAGTTCACCGGGCGGCAGCGGGTTCCCGTCGTCGTCGAAGACGGCGAGTTCGCTGATGGGCCAGGCCTTGCCGACGGTGCCCGGGCGCTTCAGCCAGTCTTGCGCGGTGGCGAAGGCGCCGCCGCCCTCGCTGGCCGCGTAGTACTCCTCGACGCACTCGCCCCACCACTCGATCATCGCCCGTTTGACGTGGTCGGGGCAGGGCGCGGCGCCGTGGATGGCGTGGCGCATCGACGACACGTCGTACGCCGCCTTCGTCTCGTCCGGCAGCGCGAGGAGGCGGTGGAACTGGGTCGGCACCATGTGGGTGTGCGTGCACTTGCGGGTGTCGATGAGACGCAGCATCTCCTCGGGCGTCCACTTGTCCATCAGGACCAGGGGGTGGCCGATGTGCAGGGCCGCGCCCGCGAACTGGAGGACCGCGGTGTGGTAGAGCGGCGAGCAGACGAGGTGCACGTTGCCGTCGAAGGGCTTGACGCCGAAGATGCCGAGGAAGCCGCCGAGGTAGGACTCCTCGGGGAGTTTGCCGGACAGCGGGCGCCGGATGCCGCGCGGGCGTCCCGTCGTGCCCGATGTGTAGTTCATGACCCAGCCGAGCGTGCGGTCCTCGGGCGCGGACTCCGCCTGACCCGCGAGGAGTTCGGGGTAGGGGCGGAAGCCGGGCACGTCACCCACGGCGTACCGGTGCGTGGCCGGGAGCTTCGCCTCGTCGGCGGCGTCGGTCGCCGCCCGCGCGAACCGCTCGTGCGCGATCAGCACCTTCGCGCCGGAGTCGGCGACGATCCAGGCGATCTCGGGCCCGACCAGGTGGTGGTTGACCGGGACCAGGTAAAAGCCGGCCTGCGATGCCGCGAGATACGCGGTGAGGAACTCGACGCCGTTGGGCAGCACGACGGCGAAGGCGTCGCCGCGCTCCAGGCCCGCGGCGCGCAGCCCGTGGACGAGTCGGTTGGTCGCCGCGTGCAGGCGCCGTGCGGTCCACTCCTCGCCGTCGGGCGCCGTCAGGACCGTGCGGTCCGGGTCCGCATCGGCCTGCGCCCAGAAGCCGTTGGGGGGCGTGCTGCCCGGCATGCTGCTCATAAGGACCTCTCCTCCGTCTCGTCAGTCGTCAGTCGTCAGTCGCGTCCGGCGACGCGGTTCACGCGGTCGATGGCACGCTCGAAACCGCTGGTCAGGTCGTCGAACACGGCCTGAACGCCGCGTTCGCTGTTCATGCGGCCGACGATCTGCCCGACGGGTGTGCCGAGCAGCGCCTGGACCTCGTACTTCTGGATGCGCGACACCGCCTCGGCGACCAGGAGCCCCTGCAGCGGCATGGGCAGCGTGCCGGGTCCGTCCGGGTCGTCCCAGGCGTCGGTCCATTCGGTGCGCAGCTGCCGCGCGGGCTTGCCCGTCAGGGCGCGTGAGCGGACCGTGTCGCCCGAGCCCGCCGCCAGGAGTTTCTCGGTGAGCGCCCGCGAGTGCATGTCGGCCTCCGTCGTGGTGAGCCAGAGGGAGCCGAGCCACACGCCCTGCGCGCCGAGCGCGAAAGCGGCCGCGATCTGCTCCCCGCTGCCGATGCCGCCCGCCGCGAGCACCGGCAGCGGGGCGACGGCCTCGACGGCTTCCGGCGTCAGAACCATGGAGGCGATCTCGCCCGTGTGGCCGCCCGCCTCGTAGCCCTGCGCGACGACGACGTCGATGCCCGCGTCGGCGTGCTTGCGGGCGTGCCGGGCGCTGCCCGCGAGCGCGGCGACGAGTACGTCATGGTCGTGGGCGCGCTGGATGACGTCGGCGGGCGGTGAGCCGAGCGCGTTGGCGAGGAGTTTGATCGGGTAGTCGAAGGCGACGTCGAGCTGATTGCGGGCGACCTGCTCCATCCACCCGGTGATGCGCCAGCCGGAGGCCTCTCCTTCGGCCAGCTCGGGCACGCCGTGCTTGCCGAGGGTGTCCTTGACGAACTGCCGGTGCCCTTCGGGGATCATCGCCTCGACATCGGCCTCGCTCACCCCCTCGACCTTCTTCGCGGGCATCACTACGTCGAGTCCGTAGGGCCGGTCGCCGACATGCTCCTGCATCCAGTCGAGATCCCGGGCCAGCTCGTCGGGCGCCGTGTAGCGGACCGCCCCGAGCACACCGAATCCGCCCGCCCTGCTGATGGCGGCGGCCACCGCCGGGAAAGGCGTGAAGCCGAAGATGGCGTGCTCGATCCCCAGTTTCCTGCTCAGCTCTGTCTGCATGGGCGCAGGATGCCGCAGCCGCCCGGACGACGGAAGAGATTTTCTGATGCTGTGTCAGATCTTTGGCGAGCACCTGTGGTTGACAGGGCCCGGCGCTGACATGAAAGTTTCAGCAGTCTCTTGTGATCCCGAAAGATAATTTCAGTTCCGGAGAGTTCCAGGAGGGGGCACGGTCATGGCCGAGGACAACGGGGCGGCGTCCGACAGAGCGGGCGCCGGGCTGAGCAGACGCCAACTGGGCGGGCGAGTCGTCGCACTGGGCGGGGCGCTGGCGCTGGTGCCGTTCCCCGCGGGCCCTGCCGCGGCGGCGGGTTCCGCGGCCGCGGCCAAGCGTCCGACGCTGCGGCCCGGCAGCCCCGAGCGCGCCGGACTGCTCGCCGGACACCTGCGGCAACTGGTCGCCGAAGCCGAGCAGTTCCTCGGCCCCTCCCCCAAGCACCCGTGGTACGCGGGCGCCGTCCTGCTCGCGGGCCGCGGCGGCACCGTCGCCCTGCACCAGCCCATCGGCAAGGCGGTGCGCTACGCGGCGTACGACGAGAAGACCGACACCGGCGTCGAGCTGCCGGCCGACCGGCAGATCCCCATGGCCAAGGACACGGTCTTCGACCTCGCCTCCGTCTCCAAGCTGTTCACCTCGCTGCTCGCGGTGCAGCAGATCGAGCGCGGCAAGCTGGAACTCGAGGCCGAGGTCGCCTCGTACCTCCCTGACTTCGGGAGCGCCGGCAAGCAGGACATCACCGTCCGCCAGCTCCTCACCCACACCTCGGGGTTCCGTTCCTGGATCCCCCTCTTCAAGGAACCCACGCGCGAGGGCCAGTTGCGCCTCATCTGGCAGGAGGCGCCGCTCAACCCGCCGGGCACCAAGTACCTCTACTCGGACCTGAACCTGATCTCGCTCCAGCTGGTCCTCGAAGAGATCACGGGACGGCGCCTGGACACCCTGCTCCACGACGAGATCACCGCTCCCCTCGGGATGCACCGCACGCGCTACAACCCGCCCGCGTCCTGGCGGCCGAAGACCGCCGCCACCGAGGACGCCCGCCTGCCCTGGTCGGGCCTCGACCGCGGCATGGTGTGGGGCGAGGTGCACGACGAGAACGCCTTCGGCCTCGGCGGAGTCGCGGGGCACGCGGGGGTCTTCTCCTGCGCCTGGGACCTCGCGATCCTCGGCCGCACGCTGCTCAACGGCGGGGTGTACGGCCGCTCCCGCATCCTCTCCGCCGAATCCGTGAAGCTGATGTTCACCGACTTCAACACGGCCTTCCCCGGGGACGAGCACGGCCTGGGCTTCGAGCTCTACCAGCACTGGTACATGGGCGCGATGGCCACGCCGCGCACCGCGGGCCACACCGGATTCACCGGCACCTCCCTCGTCCTCGACCCGACGACCGACTCCTTCCTCGTCGTCCTCGGCAACTCGGTCCACCCCGTGCGCAGTTGGCGCTCCGGGTCCGCCCCCAGGGTGGCCGCGGCGAACCGCATGGCACGCGCCGTCCCGGTGCGTCCCGCCCGCGGGCGCACCGCCTGGTTCTCCGGCATGGCGAACGCGGCGACGGCCACGCTGACCCTGCCGCCCCTCACCCTCGCCACGGACCGGGCGAGACTGCGGTGCGAGCTGTGGTGGGACACCGAGCCGGGTTCGGACGCCCTGCGTCTGGAGGCCTCGCGCGACGACGGCACGACATGGCAGCCGGTCCCGTTCACCACCGAGCACCGGGGGACGCCCCCTCGGCAGCACCCCGACGGCACGGCGTCCGGCTGGTCGGGGCGCGTCTGGCACCGCCTCGCCGCGGACCTCTCGCCGTGGCGGGGCGAACGGGTCCAGCTGCGCTGGCGGTACACGACGGACCAGCTCTACGTGGGGCGCGGTGCGTACGCCGACGGGCTGCGGGTCGAGGACGGTGCCCGCACGGTCTTCGACGAGGCGCGGCCCGCCGACGCGGCCCGTGTCGAGGCCGTGGGGTGGGCTCCTTCCGCCGACTGACGTCCGTCCACGCCCGGCCGGGCGTCACTCCCCCAGTGCGGCCATCGCGGCGTTGTGCCCAGGAATGCCGCTGACGCCGCCGCCGCGCACGGCGCCCGCCCCGCACAGCAGGACGTTCGCGTGCCGTGTCTCCACGCCCCAGCGGCCGGTGTCCTCCTGGGCGTACGGGAAGGCGAGGTCGCGGTGGAAGATGTTGCCGCCGGGCAGGCGCAGGTCGCGTTCCAGGTCCAGCGGCGTCTTGGCCTCGATGCAGGGACGGCCTTCGGCGTCGGTGGCCAGGCAGTCGGCGAGCGGCTCGGCCAGGTGCGCGTCCAGCTGCGCCAGGGTCGACTTCAGGAGCTCGGCGCGTACGGCGTCGTTGTCCCGGGCGAAGAGACGGGCGGGCGTGTGCAGGCCGAAGAGGGTGAGGGTCTGGCAGCCGCGCTCCACGAGTTCGGGGGCGAGGATGCTGGGATCGGTCAGGGAGTGGCAGTAGATCTCGGAGGGCGGCGCGGCGGGCAGTTCACCGGCTTCGGCCTGGGCGTACGCCGTCGCCAACTCCCCGTATCCCTCGCCGATGTGGAAGGTTCCGGCGAAGGCCTCGTGCGGGTCCACCGATGTGTCACGCAGCCTCGGCAGCCGTTCGAGCAGCATGTTGACCTTGAGCTGGGCACCTTCGGCCGGGGCGGGCGGAGCGTCGCCGACGAGGGCGGCGAGCTCCTGCGGCGAGGCGTTGACCAGGACGTGTCGGGCGGCGACGGTGGCCTCGCGCTCGGGGGTGCGGTACGTGACCTCCGCGCTGAGTCCGTCCGACTCGATGCGGATGGCCTCGTGGCCGGTGGCGAGCTCGGCGCCCGCCGCGCGGGCCGAGGCGGCGAGGGCTCCGGTGAGGGCGCCCATGCCGCCGACGGGCACGTTCCAGTCGCCGGTGCCGCCGCCGATGACGTGGTAGAGGAAGCAGCGGTTCTGCCGCAGGGACGGGTCGTGGGCGTCGGCGAACGTTCCGATGAGGGCGTCGGTGAGCACCACCCCGCGCACCAGGTCGTCGGCGAAGCGCTCCTCGATGGCGGCGCCGATCGGCTCCTCGAACAGCGCGCGCCAGGCGGCCTCGTCACCGATCCGCTCGCGCAGCGCGCCGCGCGTGGGCAGGGGCTCGGTGAGCGTGGGAAACACCTGCTCGGCGACCTGCCCCGTCATCGCGTAGAACTCCCGCCAGGCCTCGTACTCGCGCGGCCCGCCCGTGAGCCGCTCGAACGCGTCCCGGGTGCGCGCCTCGCCACCGCCCACAAGCAGTCCCGTCGCCGCGCCGTCGCGCACGGTCGGGGTGTACGAGGAGACGGTCCGGGTGCGCACCCGGAAGTCCAGGTCCAGGTCCCTGACGATCTTCCGCGGCAGCAGGCTGACCAGGTACGAGTAGCGCGAAAGCCGGGCGTCGACACCCGCGAAGGGGCGGCTGGACACGGCGGCCCCTCCGGTCCCGGAGAGCCGCTCCAGGAGCAGGACGGAGCGTCCGGCGCGGGCGAGGTAGGCGGCGGCCACGAGTCCGTTGTGACCGCCGCCGACGATGACGGCGTCGTATCGATCGCGAGGAGGCATAGCTCTTGGTAACACGTGGGGCGCCCCAAATTGGCGCGAGGAACGGCGCGACCAGCCACAACATGCCGACAGTCGACCATCCACCCAAGTCGCGCAGCGAAAGGCGCCCCGCGAGTCAATGCCCTCCGGTAGCCCGCCGCTGGCGCAACGCCGCCACCCGGCGGTACAGCTCCACCGCTTCCGTCCCACGGCCCAGCTGCTCCAGGCAGTGCGCCTCGTCGTTGCGGCTGGCCAGGGCGTCGGGGTGGTCGGCGCCGAGGACCTGCTCGCGGGCGGCGGCGACCCTGCGGTACTCGGTCAGGGCGTCGGCCCAGCGGCCGAGCCAGCCGAGGCCCACGGCCACCTCGCGGCGGCTCACCAGGGTGTCCGGGTGGTCGCCGCCGAGGACACGTTCGCGGATCGCGCAGACGTCGCGGGCCTCGGCAAGGGCTTCCTCCCAGCGGCCCTGACGGCCGAGGTTGACACCGAGGCCGTGCCGGGCGCGCAGGGTCTCGGGGTCGGAGGGGCCGTTCACCCGGGTGCGGTCGTCGATCAGGTCGCGGTACAGCTCGAGGGCTTCGCCGCTGCGGCCGAGCCTGCCGAGGCTGATGCCCACCTCGTAGCGTGCGGCGAGAGTGTCGGGATGGTCGGCGCCGAGCGCCCTCACGCGCGCGTCGGCGACCTCGCGGTACGTCTGGAGAGCCTCGGGCCAGCGTCCCAACTGGCCCAGCGCGTACGCCACTTCGTAACGCGTGACGAGGGTGTCGGGGTGCGTGACCCCGAGGACGCGCGCCCGGGCCGTCGCCACGTCGCGGGCGAGCTTGTAGGAGTCCTCGAGACGGCCGAGCCTGCTGAGGTTGTACGCCAGGTTGTGCCGGCAGCGCAGGGTGTCGGGATGATCGGCGCCCGCGGTCCGTTCCCGGACGGCGAGGACCGACGTGTACACCTGATGGGCTTCGAAGTGCCGCCCCAACTGCCCCATGACGTACGCCATTTCCTGCCGCGCGGCCAATGTGTCGGGGTGCTCGGGGCCCAGCGTGCGCTCCCGGCCCTGGGCCACGCGGCCGTACTCCCGCAAGGCGTCGGCGGGCCGGCCGGTTCGGCTGAGCGTGAAGCCCACCTCGTACCGGCTGGCGAGCGTGTCCGGGTGGTCGGGGCCAAGGGCGTGCTCCCGCTCGGCGGCCACCGCGCGGTGCACCTCGCCCGCCTCCGCCCAGCGGCCGAGACGCCCGAGGCTCAGGCCCGCGTTGTGCCGGCTGACGAGGGCGGCGACCACCTCGGGTGACGGCGTGGGCCGTTCGGGCATGCGCGGGGCGGCGGTCCGGCGGGTGTCGGCGCGCGGGATCCACTCTCCGGTCAGGCCCGCCGCCGCGTCGGGCGGCGTCGTCCGCAGCTCGGAAACGCCGTTCGCCTTGTGCCCGGTGGTCATGCCGCGGGTCCACGAGGGCAGCCGGGGCTCGCGCGACGGCGGCTGCTCCGGGCGGCGCACGGGCGGGGTGACGACGGTCGGGACGTACGAGGGGACCGTGCGGCCGGTGACGATGCGGCGCCCCAGTTCGCGTGCGTCACTGGGGCGCTCGTCCGGTTCCTTGGCGAGCAGGTCGAGGACGATCCTCTCGAAGTACTCGGGCAGCTCGTCCCGGTGCCTGCGGGGCGGCTCCGGCGGCGTGTCACGGTGGCCGACGAGCACCGCCCAGGCGTCCTCCAGGTCGAACGGCGGCGCCCCGGTGGCGATCTCGTAGAGCACGCACCCGAAAGAGTAGAGGTCGCTGCGCTGGTCGACCTGGGCGCCGCTGATCTGCTCGGGCGACATGTAGTGGGGCGTGCCCATCGCGATGCCCGTGCCGGTCAGGCGTGAGGTGAAGCCGATGTCGTGGCCGAGCCTGGCGATCCCGAAGTCGCAGATCTTCACCGTGCCGTCCGTGAGCCGCATGATGTTCGCGGGCTTCAGGTCGCGGTGCACGATGCCCTGCTCATGGGTGTACGCGAGTGCGGCGGAGACCTGGTCGGCGATCTCCACGACGTCCGCGACGGGCAGCGGATGCTGTTTGTTGTCCTCCAGGAGCTGACTCAGATTGCGTCCTTCGAGCAGCTCCATGACCAGATACAGGACACCGTCGTGCTCCCCGAAGTCGTGGACGACGGTGACGCCGCGGTGCTGAAGCGCCGCCGCGACCCGCGCCTCGCGCCGGAAGCGCTCCCGCAGCACCCGCGTGAAGGACTGGTCGTGCTGGGGCCCCATCGGCTTGAGGCACTTCACGGCGACCCTGCGCCCGAGCGACTCGTCGCGGGCACGCCACACCTCGCCCATGCCGCCGCGCCCGATCAGGTCCAGTAGCCGGTATCGGCCCTGGATCAGCCTGGTGTCCGCCATCTCCGTCCGTCGCCCCCGTTGCCTCGCCTCGCCCTCCCCGGCTCGTCCAGTATGGCTGTCCGACTGTCGAGTTTGTACGGGGCAGGCCGGGCGCCGGGCCCGAGCCTGGCCATGGCCCGCAGAATGTGCTTCGGGGGAAGTTGCCAGCGTAGACGTGCGGGAACGGTGCGCAGGATGGTGCCGGTGGTGACGAGCCGCCGGGTCACGGTGGCGGGCGACGGGGCCGTCCTGCCGTACAGCTGGTGGGCATACGGCGGCAGCGAGGCGTACGCGAGATTCGCCACGCGCCGCCACAGCAGGGCGCGAGCCGGGATCAACAGGGGGTGGGTCGGCGGCCGTTGCAGGAAGTCGTCGACGTCGCGCGCCTCGGGCCCGGCGGCCAGTTCGGGCCGCACCCGCTCGAAGTACGCGGCGAGCTCGGCGGTCGACGCCGGAACGCCGTCGGGGTCGAGGCCGACGAGCCGGGCGCTCTCCCGCTGTTCGGCGACGTACCGGTCGGCGAGCTCGCCGGTGAGGCGGAACCCCGACCGGCGCGCGACGTGCAGATAGGAGTCGATCTCGGCGCAGTGCACCCACAGCAGCAGCTCGGGCTCGTCGACGCCGTACCGCTCCCCCGTGGCGGGATCGGTGGCTTTTATCATCGTGTGGATCTTCCGCACCCGCGCCCCGGCGTGCTCCGCGACCTCGGTGGTGCCGTACGAGATGGTGCCCACGAAGTTGGCGGTACGCATGAGGCGGCCCCACGCGTCCCTGCGGAAATCGGAGTTCTGCATCACGCCGCGCACCGCGCGGGGGTGCAGCGCCTGCAGATACAGGGCGCGGATCCCGGCGACCCACATCATCGGGTCGCCGTGCATCTGCCAGGTCACGGACGAGGGGCCGAAGAGCCCCGGGTCCGGTGCGGCCGGGCGTCCCGATGAGGATGCCGCCTCGCGCATACCACCACCTCCTGGCGGGTCACATCCCTTATGAGCGCGGTCGATCCGAGGTCAGATAGGAGATGACCATGTCCCCCAGCATCGTCCGGTAATGCTCACGGCGCGAGGCCTCGGTGAGATCGCGTCCGAAAAGCGTGCGGAAGGTGTGCCGGTTGGAGACGCGGAAGAAGCAGAACGAGCTGATCATCGCGTGCAGGTCGACGGCGTCCACCTCGGCGGTGAAAAGGCCCTGCTCGCGCCCGGCTTCGAGGATCGAGGCGATGACGTCGATCGCCGGGGAGCTGAGGGAGCCGAGACTGGGCGAGGCGGCGATGTGCTTGGCCTCGTGGATGTTCTCGATGCTGACGAGCCGGATGAAGTCCGGATGGGCCTCGTGGTGGTCGAAGGTGAGCTCGGCCAGGCGGCGGATGGCGGACACCGGGTCCAGGTGCCCGACGTCCAGCTGCTGCTCCTCGTGCCGGATGACCTTGTACGCCCGCTCGAGGACCGCGGTGAACAGCTGGTCCTTGCTGCCGAAGTAGTAGTAGATCATCCGCTTCGTGGTCCGCATGCGGGCGGCGATCTCGTCCACCCTGGCCCCCGCGTATCCCATACGGGCGAACTCCTCGGTGGCCACGTCCAGGATCTCCCCCTGCGTACGGGCCGCGTCCCGGGTGCGTTTGACGGGCGGGGGCGACGGGGGGACGGCGGCGGCCATGCGGCTCCTCAGGGCGGACTCATCGGCGCCGGTCAGTCTAACCGCGGGCCTCTTCGGGGCTTTTGTGACCGCCGGCCGGACCCCGGCAGGCAGCTCACGGCCCCTGCTGGTGGAGATGCTGGGCTGCGAGGCGCACGGCCGCGTTCTGCGCTCCGTATCCGCGGTAGCCGCCCGTGCGCTGAACCAGCTCGAAGAAGACGCGCCCGACCGTGGCGGTGTAGCAGTGGAGGAACTCCCCGTTCTCGTCGCGGTCGTAGAGGATGTCCAGCTCCGCGAGGGTGGCCAGGTGCCGTGGCTCCAGTTCGTGGCGGGCGTCGAGGTCGTCGTAGTAGTTGGCGGGGATCGGGAGCAGGCTGATGCCGGTCTCGCGGATGCGCCGGGCGGCGCGGACGATGTCGTCGGTGGCCAGGGCGATGTGCTGGAGGCGGGCGCCCTCGGCGTCCGGCGCCGGAGCGACGTTGAGGACGATGCGGACACCGCCGTCACAGGACGCGACGGCCCGGCTGCGCACGAGGCCGTAGGGGTCGGCCAGATCGAGGCTGTCGTCCGCCTGGAGGCCCAGCACCCCCCGGTGGAACAGCGACGCCTCGTCGAACTGGTGCCAGGGCTGGGTGAGGGCGATGTGATCGATGTGGCGGACCGCCCCGGCTTGTTCGCCTGCCCCCTCCCCCGGCAGTGCGCGCGAGGTGACGGGGGTGAAGTCAGCGGTCCAACTCGGGTGGTCGGTCTGCTCCGTGCGGCAGAAGAAGAATTCCGTGCCGTCGGGTGCGGCGACCGCGTCGAGCGGTGCGTCCTGCGGGGCCCTGCGCCTCGGCACGACGGGGGCGAGCACCTCCTCGGCACGCCGTGCGGCCCGGCCCGGGTCGGGGGTCTCCACGCCGACAGCGGTCAGCGCGGGGCCCTGACGGCGACCGCTGACACCGGTGTTGAGCAGGATCCGGGCCCGGCCCTGTTCCCACAGTTCGACCGGTTTCCAGTTGTGCCGTGCGGTGTGGGCGAAGCCGAGTGCCTCAAGGACTCCGCGCAGCGGTTCGGTGTCGGCGGCGGTCAGCTCGGCGAAGGCGAAGCCGGAGGGGGCGGCAGCGGCGGGGAGCGTGGACAGACCCGCCTCCTCCTCAAGGAGAAGCAGGGAGCGCAGCGCGTCGACGGCGGTGGAGGCCGCCCCCGCCTGCCGGAACACGTCGTTGAACACCTCCAGGGACAGGGGCCCTTGGTATCCGGCCCGCACGGCGGCCGTCACCAGGGCGGCGATGTCGAAGCCGCCCTGTCCGGGGAAGCAGCGGTAGTGCCTGCTCCACTGGAGGACGTCCATCGCCATCAGGGGCGCGTCCGCGAGCTGCAGGAAGAAGATCTTCTCGCCGGGGATGTCCGCGATGCCCTTGGGGTCCGAACCACGGGAGAGGATGTGGAAGCTGTCGAGGCAGGTGCCGAGAGCCGGGTGATCCGCCCGCTCGACGATCCGCCAGGCGTGGTCGTACGTGCTGACATGCCGGCCCCAGGCCAGGGCCTCGTAGGCGATGCGGATGCCGTGGTCCGCCGCCCGGTCGGCGAGAAGCCGCAGCTGCTCGGCGGCGAGCGCGTCGTCGTCGACGGACTCGGGGGCGACGCTGGAGCAGACGAGGAGCAGGTCGGCGCCGAGGCGCTCCATGACGTCGAACTTGCGTTCAGCGCGCCGCAGATTGCGGGCGAGCACGTCGGCGGGGACGGCCTCGAAGTCACGGAACGGCTGGTAGAGGTCGATGCCCAGGCCCAGGTCCGCACAGCGCAGCCGTACGTCCTCGGGGCTGAGCGGGGCGCCGAGCAGGTCGTTCTCGAAGATCTCCACGCCGTCGAACCCGGCGGTGGCGATGGCGGTGAGCTTCTCGGAAAGCGGGCCGCTGAGCGAGACGGTGGCGATCGATTTACGCATGGGATGACTCCTGTCAGGCCGGGAAGGCGGCCAGATCGCCGAGGTCGGCGAGCATCGGTCCGGTGTGCGGTTCGAGCCCGGTGAAGAGCCGGAAGGCGTCGGCCGCCTGGAATACGGCCATCCCGCCGCCGTCGAGGGTGCGGCAGCCGATCGCGCGGGCCTCGCGCAACAGCTCGGTCTCCAGCGGACGGTAGACGACTTCGGCCACCCAGAGTCCGGGCCTGAGCAGCGCGGCCGGCAGGGGCAGGCCCGGGTGCGCGACCATGCCGGTCGGTGTGGCGTGGACGAGGCCGTCCGCGGCGGCGAGGCGCTCGGCCATCGCCGCGGTGGACGCGGACGCCGCACGGCCGGGGCCGAAGCGCGAGGTCAGCGCGGCGGCGAGGGCGGCGGAGCGGGCCGGGTCGGTGTCGATGAGGGTGACGCGGTCGACGCCGAGGTTCAGCAGGGCGTGCGCCACCGCGGCGCCCGCGCCACCCGCGCCGAACTGGACGACGTCACCGGACGGCGCGTCGGCCAGGCCGCGGGCGAAGGACTGGGCGAAGCCGGTGGCATCGGTGTTGTGCCCGATGGCACGCCCGTCCTTGAAGACCACGGTGTTGACGGCGCCGAGCTCGGCGGCGTCGGGGGCGAGCTCGTCCAGGTGCTCGATGACCAGTTGCTTGCAGGGGTGGGTGATGTTCAGGCCGTCGAAGCCGAGGTGCCGGGCGGCGCGCACCAACTCCCCGACGGCCTCGGGCGCGACGCCAAGGACGTCGATGTCGAGGGTGCGGTAGACGAGGCGGACACCGTGCCGGTCCGCCTCGCGTTCGTGCAGGGCGGGGCTCAGGGAGGGGCCGATGCCGGAGCCGATCAGGCCGGTGAGGTACGAGGTCATCGATGCTTCCTGTGGGTCGTCTTGGCACGGTCGTTCACGAGGGCGCGGTCAAGGCGCGGCCGGTTCAAAGGGCGGCGGCCTCGGGCTTGGCCGCCGGCGCCTTCGCCTGCCCGGCGCGCAGTCCCAGTTCGGCGGTGGGCACGCGGTGCGTCTCGCGCCCGGTGGCCACGGCGACCGCGCAGATCGCGCAGAAGGCGGCGGTGAAGATCGCGACCCCGAGCCAGTCGTCGCCGTCGGGGCCGTCGATCTGGGCCGCGAAGGTCACCGCGAAGCCGGCGATGGCGAAGCCGATCTGGGTGCCGATGGCCATGCCGGAGAGACGGACCCTGGCGGGGAACATCTCACCGTAGAACGAGGGCCAGATGCCGTTCGCCGCGCTGTAGACGACACCGAAGAGCAGCACTCCGGTGACGAAGACCAAGGGGTAGTTGCCGGTGGAGATCGCCCACAGGTAGACGAAGATCATCACTCCGCTGCCGATCGCCCCGACGAGGAAGACGGGCTTTCGGCCGATCCGGTCGGAGAGCCTGGCCCAGAGCGGGATGGCGAGCAGGGCCACGGCGTTGGCGCTGCCCGCGACCCAGAGCATGCCCGTCTTGTCGAGACCGACCGAGTCGCTCGTGGCGAACGAGAGGGCCCAGACGGAGAAGATCGTGCTGACCGTGGCGATCAGCGCGGCGGCGACCACCCGCAGCACGTCGGCCCAGTGGTTCCTGAGCAGGTCCGCCAGCGGCATCTTGGCCACCTCACGGTCCGCGGACACCTGCTGGAAGACGGGGGTCTCGTCGAGGGTGCGGCGGATGACGTATCCGGCGACCGCGACGAGGGCGCTCAGCAGGAACGGGATGCGCCAGCCCCAGCTGTAGAGCTGCTCGTCGGGCAGTGCGGCGACCGGCAGGAACACCAGGGTCGCCAGGAGCTGACCGGCCTGGGTGCCGTTGAGGGTGAAGCTCGTGTAGTAGCCGCGCCGGTCCTCCGGCGCGTGTTCCAGCGTCATCGCGTTGGCGCTGGCCTGCTCACCCGCCGCGGACAGGCCCTGGAACACCCGCATCAGGACGAGCAGCACCGGGGCGATGGTGCCGACCTGGGCGTACGTGGGCAGACAGCCGATGAGGAAGGTGGAGAGCCCCATCAGGATCAGCGTCCAGACCATGATCTTGCGGCGGCCGAGCCGGTCGCCGAAGTGGCCGAGCACGAGCGCGCCGAGGGGCCGGGCCGCGTAGGCGACGCCGAAGGTGGCCAGGGAGATCAGGGTGCCGGTGGCCGGGTCGTCCGGGTCGAAGAAGACCTTGGGGAAGACGAGGGCGGCGGCACTGCCGTAGATGAAGAAGTCGTAGTACTCCAGCGCGCTGCCGATCCAGGCGGCGAAGGCGGCCTTGCGTGGCCTGCCCTGGGGCGGCGCGGACGGTGGCTGATCGGCCTGCGGGTGAGCGGACACGTGAACTCCTCGGGGAGAGCGGCCTGGCCACGAGGGGGCAGACCGCGAGGGGACGTAGTTAACGCACTAGATAGTTAATTAACTTGGGTGAGATGCTCGCCCGCCCCTCGGGCCGTGTCAATACATCCGGCAGCAACAGACGGCCGGCACGTCCGGACCCGGATCGGTGAGCTTCGCCGGATCGCCTCACCCGCCATATCACCGTGCCGTACGCTGCGGCGCTAGGCCGAAAATGACAAAAATGGGGAGCAGTCACGTGGCTGAACTGGGCAGTGCGGACGAGTTGGTGGGGTTGCTGTCGGCCAAGGACCGGGACCTGGCCGGCGACTGGGTTCAGCAGGTCTCGGGCACGCTGAAAGGCCGTGTGAGCGTCGCCGAACTGTCCCGCGAACTCAATGAGTTGCACGAAGCACTGGTGCAGGCACTGGGCCAGGGTGCGCGCGATGTGCACGGCGAAGAGATGTCAGAGGTGCGGGCCCTCCTGACGGAGCTGTCGAGGAACCGCGCACGGCAGGGCTTCTCGCCCACGGAGACGGCGGTGAGCGTCTTCGCGCTGAAGCAGGTCCTGGAAACCGTGCTCCAGGACGGGTCCGCCGACGAGATCCGTGCCTTCGGACGCCTCAGCCGCGTACTGGACGGCCTGGGCCTGTTCACGATCGAGACGTACACACGGACCCGTGAGGAGCTCATCTCCGCGCAGGCCGAACAGCTGATGGAACTCTCCACGCCGGTGGTGCGGCTGTGGGACGGCGTCATCGCCGTGCCCCTGGTGGGCACCCTGGACTCCGCACGGACCCAGGTCGTCATGGAGAAGCTGCTCCAGGCACTGGTGGACACCGGTTCCGAGCAGGCCATCATCGACATCACCGGCGTACCGGCGGTGGACACACAGGTGGCCCAGCATCTGCTGAAGACGATCGTCGCGGCCCGCCTCATGGGGGCCGAGTGCACCGTCTCCGGCATCCGCCCGCAGATCGCGCAGACGATCGTGGCGCTGGGCATCGAGTTCGACGGCATCGTCACCAAGGCGAGCCTCGCGGACGCCCTCAAGCTGGCCCTGAAGAAGTCGGGCGTCGAGATGGTCACCCGCACGACCGGGCAGCTGTGACCGAGCGGGTACCGATCCTGCGGATCGGCGACGTGCTCGTGGTGTCCATCCAGTTCGATCTGGAGGACCAGACCGTCCTGCAGTTGCAGGAGGACCTGGCCGAGCAGATCGTGAACCGCTCCGCTCGGGGCGTCATCATCGACATCACGGCGCTGGAGATCGTCGACTCCTTCGTCGGGCGCATGCTGGCGACGATCGCGGACATCTCCCGCATGCTCGACGCCCGGACCGTGGTGGTCGGGATGCGGCCCGCCGTCGCCATCACTCTCGTCGAACTCGGCCTTTCACTGGGCGGAGTGAGCACGGCACTCGATCTCGAGAAAGGCCTGGCGCGGCTGCGGCGCTCCTCGTCCACGGACCTGGCGTGAACGCGCCCTGGCTGCCTGATGAGGCGCCGCAGGTCTGCTCCATCACGCACAACAGGGACGTGGTGGGCATCAGGCAGACCATTCGCGTCCTGGCACAGCAATGCCGCCTCTCGCTCGTGGACCAGACGAAGATGATCACGGCGGCGAGCGAGCTGGCGCGCAACACCCTGGTGTACGGGGGCGGCGGGTCCGTCACGTCGGGCATCGTCGAGAAGGACGGCCGCCGGGGGATCGCGGCGATCTTCAAGGACGACGGGCCCGGCATCGAGGACGTGGCACAGGCGATGACGGACGGCTGGACCTCGGGCTCCGGTCTGGGCCTGGGGCTCAGTGGTGCCCGGCGCCTCGTCGACGAGTTCGAACTCGTGACGCAGGTCGGCGTGGGCACCTCGGTCACCATCGTCAAGTGGGCCCGGTGAGGACCCGGATCCTACTGGCCAGCCGTGACATGAGCTGGTTCAGGGACGGTCCGTCATTGCCGAGCGCGGCACGCGGGGCGGCTGCCGCGCTGGCCCGGCGCATCGGTCTCGACACGCATCGTGCCGCCGAGGTCGCCCTGGCCGTCACCGAGGCCGCCACCAACATCCAGCGCCACGCCACGGACGGTGCGCTGCTGCTCCGGACGCTGCACACGCATGAGGAAGCCGCGGTGGAGTTCGTCACCGTCGACTCGGGGCCCGGCATGGTCGACGTGTCCGCCGCACTGGTCGACGGGACCTCCAGCGCCGGCACACTCGGCATCGGGCTCGGTGCTGTGGCCAGGCTTGCCGACCACTTCGACATCCACTCCGTGCCCGGCAAGGGAACGGTCATGGCGGCACAGTTCTGGTCGCGCCGGGCGGACGACCAGGGCGTGACGGCGGCCATGTCGGCCGGACGGCCGTGCGTCTCCGGTGTCACGCGGCCCATCAGCGGCGAGATGACCTGCGGTGACGCCTGGAGTGCCCGACTCGACCCCGATACGGGGACCGGAACCGGCACTGGAACCGGCACCGGACTCCCCCACCCCGCCGTTCTCGTCATGATGTGCGACGGCCTGGGGCACGGCCCGCTGGCGGCCCGCGCCAGTACGGCAGCCGTGAACGCGTTCCACGACACTCCCGCCACCGACCCGGAAGAAATCATGAACGCGGTGCACCACGCGCTTCGGGGTACCCGGGGTGGCGCGGCGGCGGTCGCCAGGATCGAACCGGCGAGAGGACGGGTGCGGTACTGCGGCATCGGCAACATCAGCGGCTTCCTCATCAGCCACGACGCCCGCAAGACACTTCTGTCGGTGCCCGGAATCGTCGGCGCGAACGTGCGTCGGCTGCGGACGTTCGAGGAGCAGTTACCCGAAGGCGGGGCCCTGACCATGCATTCCGACGGGCTCACCGAGCGGTGGGATCCCACGGCTCTGCCCGGGCTTCTGCAGCATTCGCCGCTCGTCATCGCCGGGCAGTTGTTGCGTGAAGCCGGCGTGCGCCGGGACGATGCCGGCGTCGTGGTGGTGAAAGGGGTCTGGTGACCAGCGAAGGCGGGACGGACGTGCCTGCTGACACTCCCCGGCACGACCCCGGCCGTCGCGTCGCCGACGTGGGCCACGGGCCGCGCACGGCGGCCTCCCTCGGCCTCGCCTCCGCGCAGGACGTGTTCCGGCTCAGACGCGGCGCGCAGCGGGCTGCCGCGGCTCTCGGCCTCGAACACCAGGATCAGGTCCGACTGGCCACCGCGCTGAGCGAGTTGGGCCGGGACCGCCTCGTCTGGGGTGCGAGCACCGTCGCCTTCCGCTCCGAGCCCGGCGAGCGGCCCACTCTCGTCGTGACGCTCGAGTGGGCCGGCGGCCGGGAGCCGACGCCGGAAACCCTGCAACTGGTCTCCCGGATCGTCGTGAGCGAGTTCGCTCCCCATGAGACGGGCAGCCGCGTCACCGTCCGACAGCCGCTCCCCGTGAACCACCTCACGGCCGCCGAGATGGACGAGCGCCTGGCGCAGGCCCTTGTCCAGGCGGGTCCGAGCACGGAGGCCGACTTCCTCAGGGCCCAGACACGCGATCTGATCACGACGCTGGAGGAGACACGCGCCCAGCGCGAAGAACTGCGCCGGCTCAACGAGGACCTGCGCCGGCTCAACAAGGAGTTGACGGAGACCAACCAGGGGGTGCTCGCCCTCTACTCGGAACTCACCAAGGAACTGGAGACCACCAACATCGGTGTGCTCGCCCTGCATTCGGAACTGGACGAGAAATCCCGGCAGCTCCGGGAGGCCAGCGAGGCGAAGACACGGTTCTGGACCAACATCAGCCACGAACTGCGCGCACCGATCAATGCCGTCGTCGCACTGGCCCGGCTGCTGCTGAACCCTGGCTCGGAGCCGTTGTCGGCGGAGCAACGCCGACAGATCACGTTGATCGAGGCGTCGGGGCAGACGGTCCTCTCACTCGTCAGCGACCTCCTCGACGTCGTCAAGGCCGAATCGGGGCTGCTCGACGTCCAGCACGCGCCGGTCGACCTGCGTCTGCTCGTGACGCAGCTGAGCGCCACCTTCGAAGGCACCTACGCACGGAAGGGCATCTCGGTCGTCACCCCGGATCTGAGGGGTCTCCCCACGGTGGTCACGGACGAGAAGCTCCTCACCCACGTCCTGCGCAACCTGCTGTCCAACGCCTGCAAGTTCACCGACGAGGGTGAAGTGCGGCTGGACATCGGCGTGAACGACGACCGGTCACCGTCGCTGCGCGTCACCATCACAGACACGGGAATCGGTATCCCGGCGGAGGAACTCAGCCGCGTCTTCGAGGAGTTCTATCAGGTCCGAGGACCCCACCAGAGCGGGCATGCGGGGACCGGTCTCGGACTGCCGTACGCCCGCACCCTTACCGAGCTCCTCGGGGGCACACTCAAGCTCACCAGCACGCTCGGGGTCGGCACCCGGGTGGAAGTGCTCGTCCCCGTCCACCCACCCGACCGACGCAACGAGGAAGCCGGCGGAGGCGCACAGTGATCGACAACTCTCAGGACGCCACTCACGCCAGCATCCTGGTCGTCGAGGACAGTGAGACCAATCTGTACCTCCTCACCAGTTGGCTGGAGCGTGCGGGACATGTGGTGATCGGCGCGAAGAACGCGGGTGAGGGCCTCAGGCATCTCGCCGCGGCGGCCGAGCCCGTGCCGGAGATCGCCATCGTGGACGTGCGCCTGCCGGACATGAGCGGGTTCGAGCTGAGCGAGAAGATCAAGAGCAACGCCGGTACGGCCGCCCTGCCCGTCATCCACATCTCGGCGTCGGCCGTCAGCGCGGAGGACCACGCCGAAGGGCTTCGGCGGGGCGCGGACACCTACCTCAACCAGCCCCTCGATCCCGATGAGTTGCTCGCCACGGTCACGGCCACGCTGCGCTACGCCAGAGCACGGCGCCGGGCCGAGCACCTGGCCGAGCGGCTCCTCACCCTCAATGAAGCGACCATGTCCGTCTACAGCGCCGTCGGCTTCCACTCCTTCGCCTCGGCGGCCACCGGGGGCGCAGCCCGGCTGCTGTCGTCCCCGGCCAGCGCGGTCTTCCTCTCACCCGAGGGGCAAGCGGTCCACAGCACGAGCGACGGCCCGGACGCGGCCATCCGGACGTACGCGGCACGGGCGGACGTACTCGACCGGCTGCTCCAGCAGAGCCTGGGCGACGGGACCGGTGCGACGATCGCGCAGGTCTCACGGGGACAGTGGCAGGCGTTGCTGCGCGCGAGCCACCTCGGCGGCGGACACATCGCCATGGCGATGGCGCGGACCAAGCGCGGACGCCCCCCTGTCTGCCTCGCCGTCCCCTCCGACGCGCTCACCGGAACGGACGACGAGCATCTCCTGCAACAACTGGCCCACGCCTGCGCACTGGCACTGGAGGCGCTGCGCACCTACAACGAGGAACACACGCTCGCCCTGGCGCTGCAGCGCTCCTTCCTGCCGAGCGACCTTCCTTCCGTCGACGGCATCGACCTGGCCTTCCGCTATCTGCCCGCCGCCGAGAACGCGGAGGTCGGCGGCGATTTCTACGAGGCGATCCCCACCGCCGACGGCCTGTTGCTGGCGATAGGGGATGTGCTCGGCCACTCGCTCAGGGCGGCCACCGTGATGGGCGAGTTGCGCCACGCGCTGCGCGCCTACGCCATTGAAGGACACCCGCCGCAGCAGATCCTCGGCCACCTCGAAACACTTCTCGCCCACTCGCAGCCGACCGTGACGGCGACGCTCTGTCTGGTCCTCGTCGAACCAGGCGGGCGGCGTGTGCAAGTCGCCAACGCCGGCCACATCCCCCCGCTCGTCATCGGCCCGGACGGTCACGCGCGGTTCCACACCCCCCACGGACCGATCCTCGGACTGCGTGCGCCCCACCCGGCCCCGACGGCCCTGTCCACACCGCCGGGCACCCGGCTGCTGCTCGTCACCGACGGGCTGGTGGAGGTGCGCAACATCTCCCTGAGCGTCACGCTCACCGCCTTCATGGAGGCGGTGACGGCCGGCCCGCCCGGACTGCAGGACCTCAGCGACCATCTCCTGGACAGGTTCGGAAGAGGGAAGGACGACGACATCGCCTTGCTCGCCGCTGATCTGCGCTGATCAGGAACGTCCGGGCCGATGAGGCGGCGGAGAAGAGGTCACTTGTCGAGGGCTTCGCCGAGTGTCGGGAGGATCTCGATGAAGGCGTCGATGCCGACGATCTCCAGGGTCCGGGTCACGGACTCCGCGGGGCCCGCGAGACACAGCCGGCCGCCGGCCCCGGTGAGATCACGGTGGGCGGCGATGAAGACGTTGATGGCACTGGAGTCGATGAAGGTGACGCGTCGCAGATCCACCACGACGCGGGCACGGGGCGCTGTGGCGGCTGCGAGCGCCCGGCGTACGTCAGCACTGGTGTCCAGGTCGATCTCACCGGCGAGCGTCAGAACCGTGACGTCCTCAAGAGGCGTGGAGAAGACTGAGAACTGCTCAGTCCGCTGGGCTCGTTCGCTGCTAGCCATTCGTTCCTCAGCCATGCTGACGATGCTTGCACATTCGGAGCCACGTGTGTCGGGCCGACGGTAACGTACACCCGATGCCAGTAGGCCGGGCAGGCCGTGCGGAAGGGCGAATCGGAATGATCTGCGAGCCACGCCGTGTGTGACGACGGCACGTCGTCGGCCGAACCGTCCGCGGAGACCGCGAAGACGACGGACTCGACGCACGCCACGACGCTCGCCTTCGCGTTGGACGGGTCCGTCGCGTGCATCGCGCGGGCGCGGCATCTGGCCACCGGGTTCCTCGCTCGGATGCGGGCCGATCACGGCCTTCCCGTGTCGCGGCGCGCGATGGAGGTGACGCAGTTGGTCATCAGCGAGTTGGTGACCAACGCCCTCAAGTACGCCCCCGGCCCCGTCCTGGTGAACCTGCGGATCACCGGCGGGGCGGTCGAGGTGGTGGTGCGCGACTCCGCACCGGTCCTGCCGAGGGCCCGCGCCGCCGACGCGGGCCGGGTGGGCCAGCACGGACTGGAGATCGTGCTGGCCGTGGCGCAGGGCTTCGAGACGCGACAGGAGGCGTCAGGCAAGAGCATCACGGTCACCATCGCGCTGCTCGACGACCTGAGCAGCACCTGATCCTCGGGGCACGGCGTCAGCGGCGCACCCGCGGCATCCCCAGACCGATCCAGGAGATGATCTCGCGCTGGATCTCGTTGTTGCCGCCGCCGAAGGTGAAGATGACGGCGCTTCGGTAGCCGCGTTCGAGCTCGCCGTGCAGGACGGCGCCGGCGGAGCCCTCCTTGAGTGAGCCCGCCGAACCGACCACTTCCATGAGCCAGGCGTACGCGTCCCGGCGCGCCTCGGAGCCGTACACCTTCACGGCGGAGGCGTCCTGGGGGGTGAGGGTGCCCTCCTGGACGGCGTTCACCATCTGCCAGTTGAGGAGTTTCATCGCGTCCAGCTTGGTGTGCGTCCTGGCCAGCCGCCCGCGGACCCAGCCGAGGTCGATGACGCGGCGGCCGTCGGCGAGCTTGGTGTCGGCCGCCCAGCGCTGCACGTCGTGGAAGGCGCGGATGGCCATCGTGCCGTGGGCGGCGAGCGTGACGCGTTCGTGGTTGAGCTGGTTGGTGATGAGCCGCCAGCCCTTGTTCTCCTCGCCCACGCGGCGCGAGACCGGTACGCGGATGTTCTCGTAGTAGCTCGCCGTGGTGTCATGCGAGGCGAGGGTGTTGATGATGGTGCAGGAGTAGCCGGGGTCGCTCGTCGGCACGAGGAGCATGGTGATGCCCTTGTGGGGCGGGGCGTCCGGGTCGGTGCGGACGGCGAGCCAGACCCAGTCGGCGGTGTCGCCGTTGGTGGTCCAGATCTTCTGTCCGTTGACTACATACTGATCGCCCTCCCTGACCGCCTTCGTCTTGAGAGCCGCGAGGTCGGTGCCCGCGTCCGGCTCGCTGTAGCCGATCGCGAAGTCGAGCTCCCCGGAGAGGATCTTCGGCAGGAAGTACGCCTTCTGCTCCTGCGTACCGAACTGCATCAGCGTCGGCCCGACGGTGTTCAGGGCCATCAACGGCAGCGGGACGCCTGCCTGCGCGGCCTCGTCGAAGAAGATGAACTGCTCCATCGGCGAGAGCCCACGGCCGCCGTACTCCTCGGGCCACCCGACACCGAGCCATCCGTCGCCGCCGAGACGGCGGATGGTCTCCCGGTAGAACTGCTTCTGCGTGGCGGGATCGGCGTACCGCGCGTACGCGTTGTCGGGCACCAGCTCGGCGAAGTACGCGCGCAGCTCGGTGCGCAACTGCCGCTGCTCAGGCGTGTATTCGAGGTGCACGGCCCCTCCTGCTTCCGCTGGCTCCCCGGGTTCGGGTTGACGGCGCACACAGTAGAACGCGTTTCAGTAATAGGGAATGGCCACGCATACAGGTCCGCCCCGGCAGCCATATCGCTGCCGGGGCGGACCTGTGTCAGCCGGAGTTCACTCAGCCCAGAAGGTCGAGCGCCTTGTTCAGCGTCGCCGACGGGCGCATCACGGATGCGGCCTTGGCCTCGTCGGGCTGGTAGTAGCCGCCGATGTCGGCGGGCGAGCCCTGGACGCCGTTCAGCTCGTCGACGATCGTCTGCTCCTGCTCGACCAGCGTCTTGGCCAGCGGGGCGAACGCCTCGGCGAGCTTGGCGTCCGCGGTCTGCTTGGCCAGCTCCTGGGCCCAGTACGTGGCCAGGTAGAAGTGGCTGCCGCGGTTGTCGATGCCGCCGACGCGACGGGTCGGCGACTTGTCCTTCTCCAGGAACGTCGCCGTCGCGCGGTCGAGGGTGTCGGCCAGGACCTGGGCGCTGGCGTTGTCCGTGGTCTGCGCGAGGTGCTCGAAGCTGGAGGCGAGGGCGAGGAACTCACCCAGGCTGTCCCAGCGCAGGTAGTTCTCGCGGACCAGCTGCTGGACGTGCTTGGGGGCGGAGCCGCCCGCGCCCGTCTCGAAGAGGCCGCCGCCGTTCATGAGCGGAACGATGGAGAGCATCTTCGCGCTGGTGCCGAGCTCCAGGATCGGGAACAGGTCCGTGAGGTAGTCACGGAGCACGTTGCCGGTGACCGAGATGGTGTCCTCGCCGCGACGGATGCGCTCCAGGGAGAACGCGGTCGCGTCCACCGGCGACATGATCTCGATCTGCAGACCATCGGTGTCGTGCTCGGGCAGGTACGCCTTGACCTTCTCGATGAGCTGCGCGTCGTGCGCGCGGGTCTCGTCGAGCCAGAAGACGGCCGGCGAGCCGGTCGCGCGGGCGCGGTTGACGGCCAGCTTGACCCAGTCGCGGATCGGGGCGTCCTTGGCCTGGCACATCCGGAAGATGTCACCGGTGGAGACGGCCTGCTCCAGGACGACGTCGCCGGCCTCGTTCAGGACACGCACCGTGCCGGGCGCGGCGATCTCGAAGGTCTTGTCGTGGCTGCCGTACTCCTCGGCCTTCTGCGCCATGAGGCCGACGTTGGGCACCGAGCCCATCGTCGCCGGGTCGAAGGCGCCGTTGACGCGGCAGTCGTCGATGACGACCTGGTACACGCCGGAGTAGCTGGAGTCCGGCAGGACGGCCAGGGTGTCGTGCTCGCCGCCGTCCGGGCCCCACATGTGGCCGGAGGTGCGGATCATCGCGGGCATCGAGGCGTCGACGATGACGTCGGAGGGCACGTGCAGGTTCGTGATGCCCTTGTCGGAGTCGACCATCGCGAGCTCGGGGCCCTCGGCCAGCTCGGCCTCGAAGGACGCCTTGATCTGCTCGCCCTCGGGAAGCGCGTCGAGGCCGTTGAGGATGCCGCCGAGGCCGTCGTTCGGGCTCAGGCCCGCGCCGGCAAGGGCCTCGCCGTACGCGGCGAACGTCTTCGGGAAGAAGGCGCGCACGACATGGCCGAAGATGATCGGGTCGGAGACCTTCATCATCGTGGCCTTGAGGTGCACGGAGAACAGCACGCCGTCGGCCTTGGCCTTGGCGATCTGCGCGGTGAGGAACTCACGCAGCTTGGCCGTCCGCATGACGGCCGCGTCGACGACCTCACCCGCGAGGACCGGTACGGACTCGCGCAGGACCGTGGTGCTGCCGTCCTCGCCCGTGAACTCGATGCGCAGGGTGCCGGCGTCGGCGATGGTCGCGGACTTCTCGGTGGAGCGGAAGTCGTCGACGCCCATGGTGGCGACGTTCGTCTTCGAGTCGCCCGTCCAGGCGCCCATGCGGTGCGGGTGCGCCTTGGCGTAGTTCTTCACCGAGGCGGGGGCACGGCGGTCGGAGTTGCCCTCGCGCAGGACCGGGTTGACGGCGCTGCCCTTGACCTTGTCGTAACGGGCGCGGATGTCCTTCTCCGCGTCGGTCTTCGGGTCGTCCGGGTAGTTCGGCAGCGCGTAGCCCTGCGACTGAAGCTCGGCGACGGCCGCCTTCAGCTGCGGGATCGAGGCCGAGATGTTCGGCAGCTTGATGATGTTCGCGCCGGGCGTCTTGGCCAGCTCGCCCAGCTCGGCGAGGGCGTCGTCGATGCGCTGGCTCTCCTCGAGGAACTCGGGGAAGAGAGCGATGATGCGCCCCGCCAGGGAGATGTCACGGCTCTCCACGGCGACCCCGGCCGTCGAGGCGTAGGCCCTGACCACCGGCAAGAACGAATAGGTCGCGAGGGCCGGGGCCTCGTCGGTCTGGGTGTAGATGATGGTCGAGTCAGTCACCGGGTGCTCCGCTCCACGTCTGCAACATTGCTCGACATCAAGATATCTCGTGATCGCCCGCTTCCACGAAGCGGCCCCGCATTGCGGACGTCACAGCCCGTAGCTCTCGTCACGCTCCGCTGTTCACCCGGCCACTGACGGTTGCTGTTCGGTTCCCACAAGGTCCGGTCCGTGGTTCCTGGCGGTGACAGGGCCTTTGTGGCCGGGCCCGCGCGGCGAGGATGAGCGGATGATCGCTCCCCTGGATCCCGCCGATCCCGCCTTCGCACGCGACCCGTTTCCGTACTACGCCCGCCTGCGCGACCAGGGGCCCGCCGTGCGGGTCCCGCTCGCCAACGGGACGTACGCCTGGCTCGTCACCGGGTATGAGCGGACGCGGGCCGTTCTCGCCGACCCCCGCTTCTCGAACGTGCCCCCGCGGGGTGCCGGGCGGCCCAAGGAGAACGCGGACACGGCAGGACAGCACGCCCGCGCCTGCCTGGCCCGGCACATGCTCAACTCCGACGCCCCCGACCACACCCGGCTGCGGCGCCTGACCACCGCGGCGTTCGCCCCGCGCCGCGTCGACGCGCTGCGGCCCCGGATCGAGGAGCTGACCGCCGGACTCCTGCGGGAGATGGCGCGACAGCTCCGACAGGAGGGGAGCGCGGACCTCGTGGACGCCTTCGCCTTTCCGCTGCCCGTGCTGGTCATCGGCGAGGTGCTCGGGGTGCCGGAGGCCGACCGGGCGGATCTGCGGGACTGGACCTACCGGGTCGGTTCTCCCGCCGACGCGCTGGAGCCGGGCGCGGTGGACGAGGCGTGGACGGGCCTGTACGGCTATTTCACCGAGCTCATCGCCCGCAAGCGGCGCACACCGGGACCCGACCTGTTCAGCACGCTGACGCGGGACACCACCGCCTGCCAGGAGGGCGGCCTGGACGACGGGGAACTGCTCGCCATGGCGTTCCTCCTCCTCTTCGCGGGTTACGAGACCACGATGAACCTGCTGGCATCGGCGTCGCTGTTGCTGCTCACGCATCCCGAGGAGCTGGCGGCGGCCCGCCGCGATCCCGCGCGCTGGCCCGCCGTCGTCGAGGAGACGTTGCGCCACGCCAGCCCCCTGGAGGGCACGACGTGGCGGCACACGACCGAGGAGGTGGACCTCGGCGAGGGCGTGGTCATACCCGCGGGCGCCTCCGTCCTCGCGGTACTCGCCGCGGCCAACCGCGACCCGCGCCACTTCCCCGACCCGGACGCCTTCCGCCCCGGCCGCCATCTCCGGGACGAGACGCCCGCGGGAACCCGCACGGCGCCCCACACCGCCTTCGGCCACGGACCCCACTTCTGCGTCGGCTCCCGGCTCGCCCGCCTGGAGGCGACGATCGCGCTCCCCCGGCTCCTTGCGGCCTTCCCCACCCTCCGCCTGACGGCCGACCCGGCACACCTCCCCTACCGTCCGGGCCTGTTGGTCCGAGGGCCCCGGCACGTCCCCGTCAGCGTGTGAGCAACAGCGCGTCGCCCACCGGGCGTTCGGTGCCGTCCGACGGAGCGTTGATGACCTTGCCGTTCACCGTCATCGTGACGGAGCCGCCGCCGTCCAGGGCCATGGCGTGCACCGCGCCCAGTGACTTCATCAGTTCCGCCCCCTCGCCCAGGCCTAGGCCGTCGCTGAATCCGGGCTGCCGGCCGTCCGCCCCCACCAGGAGCAGGCGGCCCTGCCGGTCGACGCCCAGGAGCATGCGCGGGTTGCGCTTGATGCCCCAGGTGTACGCGAAGGAACGGTCACCGGCGCGCTCGATGCCGTCGGCGCCGTAGTTGACCGCGACCTTGCCGCCGCGCACCAGCTCGGGGCCGCCGTTGACGATGTCGTCCTGCGGGCCCAGCCTCAGCTTCCGGCCCCGCTCGTCGAGAATCCGCTGGTCCACGTGCAACGCGCCGCCGGGCTTCGCGTGCGTACGCAGCCAGGTGGCGCCCGCGCCGATACCCGCGAGGACACTGCCTCCTTCCGGCACCGCGCCGCCGCGCGCACGCACCTCCCGTACGTGTCCGCTCGCGTCGAGCACCGCCTCGACCCCCTCGCCCGCCGGGGTGCCCGCGCCGAGCTCGTCGGTGAACTTCACGATCTCGTCGGGGTCGGTGCAGGTCACATCGTGCTGCGGGCGTTCGGTCGGGGAATCGCCGCCGACACCGCCGCAGTTGCGGACCAGGCCCGGCACGCGGTTGATGCCGTCCACGACCGCGGAGGCCTCCCCCGCGCGGACCCGGAGCTCGGTCCTGAGCTTCTTGAACTCGGGGCGCAGGCCGTCGCCGCGCAGCACCGCGGCGATCCGGCCGCCGGTCGCCGCGCTCTGCAACTCCCCGTCGTACGCGGCGATGCCGGCCGCCGCGCCCGGCACGCCGTCCCTGCCCTCCATGACGAAGAAACCCGCGTTGACACCGAGCAGGGCGTCGTCGCCCGCGGCCATGGCGCTCACCGTCTCGCGGCCCGCGACACCCGCGCCGTACGTGCCCTTCATCGCGCCGCCGTAGCGCTTCGGATCGATGACGGCGACCTTGACGCGGGCCACTCCGGTGCCGGGTACGCCGTCGGCGCCGGTCCACTCGCTCACCGCGTCGAACCCGGCGCCGGCGAGCGCCTCGCGCCGGGAGTCCGCCTCGGCCCGCGTGTCGTACTCCCCCACCCGCACCCGCACCCCGACCACCCCGTGCCGGTCGGAGCCCCGCGGCCATGTGACCGCCTCGGCACGCGCGCCGAACCCGGCCCCGCGCACCTTCCGGGCCAGCGCCCGCGCGTCCCGCTCGGCGGCGAGGTGCGCGCCGTTCGCGCGCACCGTCACCGTTCAGTGGTCGGCGCCGGGACGGCCCGGGACGCTCCCCTGATAGAGATCGACCCCGGAGGCAAGGCGCTCGCGCGGCCAGTCGGCGACCGGCGCGGGGACGAAGGCAGTTGGGGTGGCGGCCGCCGCCGTGTCCCCATGGCGGTCGACGACGACGCCGTGGGCGAGGAGCCCCGCGGCGGCGACGGCGACCACCGAGGCCTTCGCGGCGGCTCTGAAGGGTCGGCGGGCAAGGGCCACGGGGACTCCTGGATCGCGTAGGTACACCTGCGGGGACATGGACGCGGGCGCGGAGCGCTCGGAACGCGCGTCGACACGCAGCGAACGCGAGCGCGCGGACGGCGACCGATCCCAGGAGTGAATACCAGAAGTCCGCCCGGGGAACAGGCCCCGCTTGCCACGTCCGCGATCGGATTCAGTCGTCCCGGGCGGTGGTGCGCACTCGGTGCCGGCTGCCCTCGCCCTGGCCTTCTCGGTCCGGGCTCGGCCCGGCAACCGGCCCCGCTCGTGTGGCCGACCCGCCCCCGGCGGTCCACGGTGAACCAGTACGAGGTGTTGCCGCGGGCACGGCGGGTAGCCGCGCCTGCGCAGCGGAAGCCGCCGTGCGACCGCGCGGAACGAAGTGACGAGGACTGGAGGGAACGCCGTGAGCGAGGAACTGCCCGAGACCCGGGGCGAGGACGAGACACCCGTACCGAGGGATCTGCCCGATCAGCAGGCGTCGGACGAGGAGGACCACTGGGAGCCGGACGACGATTCGGCCACCACCGGCAACGCTCCGGACGCCGACGACGACGTACCGGACACGGACGAGGCGGGCACCGGACGGCGCGGTGCGCCGCACTCGGGCGGCGTGCGCCCGGACCAGCCGGTGCCGGACGAGCCCTCCGGCTGACCGGGAGACACCGCGCTCAGTGGGTCACCCTCGGCTCGGCGGTCACGGCAAGAGTGAACGAGTGCCCCGCCGGGTCGCTGTACGTCCGGGTGTCCCGGGGTCCTGAGTTGTCCTTGGTGTCCACGGGCCGGGCGCCCAGGCCGATGGCCTCGCGCTCCGCCTCGTCGATGTCGCCGCGGTCCACCAGGATCCTGAGGTGCGCCTGCTGGGAGTCCTCGGGGCGCGGCCAGCTCGGAGGCGCGTAACCGTAGTCGCGGTGGATCGCCATGCAGAGGCCCTGCTCGTCGTACACCTCGACGTAGTCGGGGTCGGTGCCCATGCCGGCCGTGCCTCCGAGCAATCCCGCGTAGAACTCCGCGAGCTCCTCGGGTTTCGCGCAGTCCAGAACGATGACAGCGGTCTTCTTCACACCCATGGGGTCCCTCTTCGGTCGGCATCAAGTCGGCATGGATCGGAATGGAGACGGGCGGCCGCTCAGCCGGCCGCCCCACGGCTGTCCGAGTGCCCAGCCCCGCCCGGCTCAATCGGCATCCCCGTGTGGGCCGTGGGGCGCCGCGGCGCGGGCGACACTGTGTGCATGCGCCTCGTCGACCAATGCCAGCCCCCGTCCGCCTACGGCCGTCTCCGCGTGGAGCGGCACGATCTTTCGCCCGCCCACTGGCTGGAGCAACGCCCGCCCCACGACGACGGATTCGGCACCGTCGCGGGAGTCTGCGCCCCCGGCTTCGACGCGTACGCGCGGATCCTGCACCCGGCCCGGCTCGGCACGAAACCGGTGCGGTGGGACCAGGTGGCCGCCGTGTACGGCCGGCCGGTGTCGGCGGCGACACGCTGGCACGAGCTGATCGGCCTCGGGGACCGGCTTCTCTACCGCAACGAGGACACCCCGGCCGTCCCCGGTGTCTGGGACGAGCACCCCGATGAGGGCCCGACCCCCGCCGGCGTGGCCCGCGCCCTGATCTCCGTGCTGGCCGGGCACACCCGCACCCCCGACCGCTGCTGGTACGGACTCTGGGAGGGGTACGGCCAGTACAACTGGGACGGCTATCCCGTGTTCCGCACGCCCGGCCGCCACGAGATCCTTCTCTCCGGGCCGCTGGACGACGCCGACTCACCCGCGTTCCCCGTTCCCGGGGGCGAACCCGACGAGGCGGCACCCGAGCTCCCCGATCTCTGGTGGCCCGAGGACCGTGCCTGGTGCGTGGCCGGAGACGTCGATCTGGTGAGCACGTACGTCGGCGGATCGGCGGCCTGCGTCGCGGATCTCCTCGCGGCTCCGGGTCTCGAGGCGTACGCCATCACCGAGACCTCACCGGTCGACTGACCGCCCCCGCATCGCCGCCGTAAGGTCGAACTCCATTATCACGGCGCCATGTTCGAGGGATCAGATCCCGACGAAAGCCCCGTCCGGGCGGCCTGTTCCGCCTCGCTGTCCTGCGCGCCTCGCGAGGTGGCTAGCATGGCGCGATGTGTGGTCCGGAAGATCGCCGTCCTCTTCGGCGTGCCCGCCGGGCCCGCGACCGATGCGTATGTCGGTCGGCTCGTTGCTTACCTGCGATCAAGGACCGAGGGACCGCTGAATGCCCGTGCCTGCTCCTCCCAGCCCGCACCGAATAGCGAAGGCGCGCCGGACCGCGTCGGCCCTGCCCGTGGTCGTGCTGGTGGTGACCGCCGTGGCCGGTGCCGTGGCGGGCGTCATGGCACCGGACAACGCCAGGGTCTGGACGGTGGCTTCGGTCCTGGCCGGCTGGCTGTGTCTGGCGATCGCGCTCCTGACGACGTCCCTGCACGTCAAGCGGGTCCGTGCGGCCGCCGACGCGGACCACGCCGAGGCCGCCGCCCTCAAGGCGCAGCTCGCGCGCCAGGGTGCCGAGTCGGCGCACCTGCTGACCGTCACGCTGCCGACCGTGATGAAACGGCTGCGCGACGGGACCAGCGCGAGTGAGACCCTGGCGCAGACGGCGCCGCCGTCGGACCCGCAACTGCGCCAGATCGTCCACGAGTTCGCGTCCGTGGTCGAGGAGACCGTGCGGCACGCGGCCGACGTCGACTCACGGCGTGACCACGCCCAGGGGCAACTCGCGCAGGCGGCCGCGGAGTTGGACCAGCTGACGGCGGTGACACTGCCCACCGCGATCGCACAGCTGCGCGAGGGCGCCTCCGCGGACACGGTGCTGGCCGGCCTGGAATGGCCGAGCAATCCCCTGTTGCGCGTGCCCGCCGAATCGTTCGTCCGGGAGCTCGCCTACAGCGAGCGGCGCGCCGCGGCCGCGCAGGCCGCCTCCGCCAAGGCGCTGAGCCGCGTACAGGCCAAGTCCGTGAGCATGCTCGCCGACCTGCGGGACATGCAGGAGCGGCACGGCGTGGAGGTCTTCGGCGATCTGCTGCGCCTGGACCACAGCACCTCCCAGCTGGGTCTCATGACCGACCGTCTCGCCCTGCTGATGGGCGGCCGGTCCAGCCGCGCCTGGAACAAGCCGATCGTCATGGAGAGCATCCTGCGGGGTGCGGTGGGCCGGATCTCCGCGTACCAGCGGGTGCGGCTGCACTGCTCGACGACGGTGGCCATCGCCGGTTTCGCCGCTGAGGGCGTCATGCACGTCCTCGCCGAACTCATGGACAACGCGGCGAACTTCTCCCCGCCCATCGACGAGGTGCACGTCTATGTGGAGGAGCGCAGCGCCGGGATCGTCGTCACGATCGAGGACAGCGGCCTGAAGATGGCCGACGCGGCGATGCGCCGCGCGGAGGAGTCGGTCTCCGGGCACATCACGGACCTGGCCTCGCTGCAGGGCACGCGCCTCGGTCTCGCGGTGGTCGGGCGTCTCGCCGCCAAGTACGGGATGAGCGTCAACTTCCGTCCGTCCTCACGCGGCGGCACGGGCGTCGTGGTGCTCCTGCCCCCGCAGCTCCTGGCCCAGCAGCGCGACCCCGCTCCCCAGCAGCTCGCCCCCCGCGGCGTCGAACCGGCGCCCGCGCCGCTCCCGGCGGCCCCCGCACCGGCGGCCGCGGAGCTCCCCGCGACCCCGGAGCAGCCGGCCGCCCCCGCACAGCCCGCGGCTGCCGCTGAGGCGCAGCCCGCGGCTGCTCAGGCGCAGCCCCGGCCGGAGCCGGCCCGTCCCGCGGCCGCCACGCCCAACGGCCTGCCCGTACGCGCCCCCGGGCGCACCATGGCCGAGGCGGAGCGGGAGCGCGAGCAGCGCAGGGCGGCGTCCGACGCAGCGGCCGGGTCCGGGGCGCTCTCCGGCGATGCGGGGCTGCCGCCGCGCGACGCCGGATCCCGTTTCGGTGCCTTCCACCGCGGGCGGCAGGCGGCGGGCGACGTGTCCGGCTCCCCCGCGGCACCCGAGTCCCCCGCAGAGTCCGGGCCGCCGCCCGCCGAGTAGACCGAAGCCCACCCGCACGGCGCCCGGGCTCTGGCGCCCCCTTCCCCGCTCGAGATTCGTGAGATTGGAGGGACGGGCAGGTGACCGGACGACCCGCGCATCTCGCCCCGCCTACCATGCAGACCACTGACAACAGCCTGACCTGGCTCCTGCAGAGCCTCCTGAAGCGCACCCCCGGTACGCGGCACGCCCTGGTGCTCTCCCGAGACGGCCTGAAGCTGTGCTGGAGCGAGCATCTGACGCTCGACCAGGCCGATCAGCTGGCGGCGATCTGCTCCGGTATCCAGGCGCTGGCCCAGGGCGCCTCCATGGAGTTCGGCGACGGGACCGGCGGTGTCCGGCACTCCATGACCGAGTTCCACGGCGGACTGCTCTTCATCGTCGAGGCCGGCCAGGGAGCGCATCTGGCGGTGGTGGCGGAGGAGAACGCCGATCCCGGAGTGGTGGGGCATCAGATGACCGAACTGGTCGAACAGATCGGTGAGCACCTGCGCGCCGAACCGCGCGCCCAGACCGAAGGCAGCGGCTCCTCGTGACGCCGCGCAGGCCCGTGGACATCGGTGCCCCGGACCGGCTCTACACGGTCACCGGCGGACGCAGCCGCGCCGACGACGATTCGTTCGACCTGGTCACGCTGGTGGTGAGCGAGTGCGAGCCCACTGCCGGGATGCAGTCGGAGCACGTACGGATCCTTGAACTGTGCCGGCATCCGACGGCCGTGGTGGAGATCGCGGCGGAGATGAAGCTGCCGATCACGGTGGTGCGGATCCTCCTCGGTGACCTGCTCGCGATGGGCCGGATCACCGCCCGCCACCCCCGCGCGGCCGGCTCGGCCGCCTCGATCCCCGATTCCGCCCTTCTCAAGGAGGTGCTCCATGGGCTCCGCAACATCTGAGCTGCCCTCCCGGACTCCGCTGTCCGACACCGCCGAGACCGGCCTGAAGATCGTCGTCGTGGGCGGCTTCGGGGTCGGCAAGACCACGCTGGTCCGCTCGGTCAGCGAGATCCGTCCGCTGAACACCGAAGAGGTGATGACGCAGGCCGGTGTCGGCGTCGACGAGACGGCCGACGTGGCCGCCAAGACCACGACGACCGTGGCGTTCGACTTCGGCCGCATCAGCCTCAACGAGCGTGTGGTCCTCTACCTGTTCGGCGCTCCCGGGCAGGAGCGCTTCTGGTTCCTGTGGGACCGGCTCTTCTCCGGCACGCTCGGGGCGGTCGTCCTGGTCGACACCCGGCGGATGGACGACTCCTGGTACGCCATCGACCGGCTCGAACACCACAGGACGCCGTTCGTGGTGGCCGTCAACCGGTTCGACGACGACACCTCGACCCATTCCCTGGAGGAGATCCGCCAGGCCCTGGCGCTGCCCGACCATGTGCCGCTGATCGACTGCGACGCACGGGTGAGGTCGTCGGGCAAGGACGTCCTGATCACCCTCGTGGACCACCTCTACGCACTGGCCATGGCCCAGGAGATGACACCGTGACCGAGCCGACCGGATCCCCCTTCGAACAGAGCCCGCCGCCCGGCTGCCCGGCGCACGCGGGTACGGGTGCGGTGCGCCTGGGCGGTCTGGAGTACCAGCAGACGCCGTCCCAGCTCTACCGCAGCCTGCGCAGGGAGCACGGCGCGGTGGCGCCGGTGCTCCTCGACGGTGACGTGCCCGCGTGGCTGGTGCTCGGCTACTCCGAGGTCAGCTATGTGACAGGCCACGACGAGCTGTTCGCCCGTGATTCGCGGCGCTGGAACCAGTGGGAGCACATCCCCGCCGACTGGCCGCTGCTGCCGTTCGTCGGCTACCAGCCCTCGGTCCTGTTCACCGAGGGCGAGGAGCACCGCAGGCGGGCCGGGGTGATCACGCAGGCTCTCGAGGGGGTCGACCAGTTCGAACTCGCCCGGGACAGCGCCCGGATCGCCGACCGGCTGATCGCCGAGTTCGCCGGCAGCGGCCAGGCCGAGCTGATGGACGCGTACGCGCACGCGCTGCCCATGGTGGCCGCGGTGCAGATGTGCGGCATGCCGCACGAGGGCACGGACACGCAGCAGCTCGTGGACGACCTGCGGATCTCGCTCGACGCGCATGAGGGCGACGACCCCGTGGCGGCCTACACGCGCGTCGCGGAGCGGATCCAACTCCTGGTCAAGGAGAAGCGCGAGAAGCCCGGCGCGGACGTCACCTCGCGGATGCTGGCGCACTCGGCGGGCCTGACCGACGAGGAGATCGTCCAGGACCTGATCTCCATCATCGCGGCGGCCCAGCAGCCGACGGCCAACTGGATCTGCAACACCCTGCGGTTGATGCTGACCGACGAGCGGTTCGCCCTCAATGTGTCGGGCGGGCGGCTGAGCGTGGGCGAGGCGCTCAACGAGGTGCTGTGGCTTGACACGCCGACGCAGAACTTCATCGGCCGCTGGGCGGTGCGCGACACCCAGCTGGGCGGGCGGCAGATCCGGGCGGGCGACTGTCTGGTGCTCGGTCTCGCGGCGGCCAACACCGACCCGCAGATCTGGCCCGAGTCGCATGTCGGCCCGGAGAACTCCGCGCATCTCTCCTTCAGCCACGGCGAGCACCGCTGCCCCTACCCGGCACCGCTGCTGGCCGACGTCATCGCGAGGACCGCGGTCGAGACGCTCCTGGAGCGGCTGCCCGACCTGGTTCTCGCGGTGGAGCCGCACGAGTTGACCTGGCGGCCGTCCATCTGGATGCGCGGTCTGACGTCGCTGCCGGTGCAGTTCACGCCCGTGGCGCACTGAGCCGGTGCCGGGGCGCCGCCTGCGGGCGGCGCCCCGCCGGGGTCAGGCGGTGGCGGGGGTGAACTCCACCGGCAGCGACTGCGGCCCCCGGGTGAACACGCCCTGCTCCACGGGGTCGAAGCCCTTCGCGAGCCGCACGTCCGGCATCGCGTCCAGGAGTTGGTCGACGCCGATCTCCACCTCGGCCTTGGCAAGCAGCGCGCCCACGCAGAAGTGCCGGCCGAGGGCGAAGGAGAGGTGGTCGGCGGCGGCGGAGAACGCGGTCGTCGTGGTCAGGTCGTCGCGGAAGATGTCGAAGCGGTCCGGCTCGCGGTAGCGCTCCTCGTCGCGGTTGGCCGAGCCGATCAGGCAGGTGACGGTGGCGCCGGCGGGGATGGTGCCGCCGGTGACCTCCACGTCGGTCGCGGACTGCCGCATGATCATGTGGACGGGCGGCGTGTACCGCAGGGTCTCGGCGAAGGCGCGGGCGATCAGGGTGCGGTCCTGGCGGACGGCTTCGAGCTGCTCGGGGTGCATCAGGAGGTTGGCGAAGATGCTGGCGATGGCCTTGTCGGTGGTCTCGCCGCCCGCCGCGAGCAACAGGCTGCAGAAGGCCTTGATGTCCTCGTCGCTCATGCGTACGCCGTCCACCTCGGCGGCGCACAGCGTGGAGAGCAGGTCGTCGCCGAGGTTGTCGCGGCGCTCCCGGATGATCGGGATCATGTAGTCGGCGAACTCCACCCGGGTGCGTTCACCGGCCGCCGCGACCTCGGCGTCGCCCGCCAGGTTGCCGAGGAAGGCGATGACGGTGGTGTACCAGCCGTGGAAGCGGGCGTGGTCGGACTTGTCGAGGCCGAGCATGTCGGCGATGACGTTGACGGGGAAGCGGGTGGCGTAGCCCTCGACCAGGTCGACGCTGCCGGTGTGCCGGAAGGTGTCGATGAGTTCACGGGAGTTGCGTTCTATGACGGGCAGGAATTTCTCCTGCAGGTCGCTGCCGCGGAAGGCCGGGGCGACGAGCGCGCGCCGCACGGAGTGCTCACGGCCGCTGAGCTGGAGGATGGTCTTGCCGTGGACGGGCTCGATCTGCCAGTCGTAGTTGTCGGTGGTGAACTGCGAGGCCTTGTCCTTGAACACGCGCTCGACGTCCGCGTACCGCGAGATGATCCAGCTCTGTGTCGCCTCGTGCCAGAAGAGCGGCGCGTTCTTCCGCATCGCCCGGTAGGCCGGGTACGGGTCCTTGGCGAACTCGGGCGAGAGGATGTCAGGGACCTGCTGCGCGGTGGACATGTGGCTCCTAGGTCGGGAAAGGCGACGCGCTCCAGGCTATTGATCACTTACGGAGCCAACCAGCCCCTCCCGGCCGATCGTTGAGCACTACACTAACGTTGGCCGAAAATCGCCCCTCGCCCCGTCGGATCGGAACCGACGGAGCGAGAGGGAGCCCGGACCCGGCGGCCGGGGCCGTCAGCAGCTGAGCTTGTCGCCCGGGGTGACGCCGAGGATGCCGGTGAACTTCGTGTAGTTGTTGATGCGGCTCTGTACCTGCTCAGGGTTCTTCCCGTCGCATTCCAGGCTGCCGTTGATGCTGCGGATCGTCTCGCCGAAGCCCGCGCTGTTGACCATGGCGTTGTGCGGCGTCATGGTCCCGGGACCGTTCTGCGTGTTCCAGTACCAGAGGCCGGTCTTCCAGGCCACGGCCGGATCGTTCTGCACGAGGTCGGGGTTGTTGAGGAGGTCGATCTTCAGGGCGTCACCGGCCGCCTTGTAGTTGAAGTTCCAGCTGAGCTGGATCGGGCCGCGGCCGTAGTACTTGTCGTTGCCCGCCGGGCAGCCGTAGGGCTGCGAACTGTCGCAGTAGTGCGGGTAGTTCGCGGTGTTCTGCTCGACGACGTGGACCAGGCCACCCGTCTCGTGACTGACGTTCGCAAGGAAGGCCGCGGCCTCCTGCTTGCGTACGGTGTCACTGCCGGTCCCGGTGAACTCGGGATAGGCGCTGAGCGCCTGGGTGAGCCCGCTGTAGGTGTAGAAGGAGTTCCGGTTCGGGAACATCTCGTTGAACTGGGCCTCGCTGACGAGGAATTCCGCCGCGGCCCGCTCCCCCGGCGCCGCCTTCTCGGCGGAGGCGTTGGGGGCGAGGGTCAGGAGGGCGAGCGCGGCGGCGGACGCGGTCGCGGTCAGCGCGGCAAGGACACGAGGACGCATGGGGGATCACTCCTTGGCGGGTCGGCCCATGCGTGCGCACGGCCACCCGTCACGTGGTGGGGGGAGGGATGTGAGTCCGTCGCTTCAGCGCGCACGGGGGGTGGGAGGCGCGAAGAGACGCGGCAGGAACCACCGGCGATCACACCGGAGCACCGGGAGCTGCAGCTCTCCGGAATGGCCCCTACCGTTGGACTAGACCATACCGAGTGACGCGTCCGCGTCAATACCCCGTCGAGCGCTCCCGGTTGACCGGTGGCCGATGCGGAGATCGCCGGGCGCCTTCCGGTTCGTCCGCGGCCGGCCGTCGCGGCCGTACACTGAAGCGGTGTCGGGCAGGTCCCTGCTCCGCCCGGCCACCCGTGATCAGCCCTCCACGACCCGGATCCGGTCCTCTGCGACCAGTCGTGCGGCGCACGGGTAGCGTCCTCGGCCGTCTTGGCCCTTCGGCCCGCACGCAGATATCCCCCTGTGGGGCCCGCTCGCCTTACGCGTATCACCGCGGATTCCGGCACGTCGTCGCCCTCGCCCCCCGGGCCGGGCGTACGCGGTGTGCCGTGAGCCGCCTTCGAGGGGACTGTTGTGAAGCTCAGTGCACTGCTCGACGGACACGACCACCAGGTTCTGCACGGTGACCCGGCGGTTCCGGTCACCGCGGGAATGACCTTCGACGCCGGGCAGGTGGAACCCGGATCGCTGTACGTCGCCGTTCCCGGCTACGCCGAGGGCGGGCCCGGGGGCGTGAGCCGGGCACGGGAACGAGGGGCGGTGGCGGTCATCGCCGAGGACGGCGTGCTGCCGGACCCGGAGTCCGCCGGGCAGGACGTGTGCGTGGTGCGGGTGAGAGACGCACGGGCGGCCGCCTCGCTCGTCGCCTCCCGGTACTACCAAGACCCCGGCCGCGCGATGGACGTCGTGGCGATCACGGGGACGAACGGGAAGACCTCCGTCTCGTACATGGTCGAGTCGGCGCTCAGGGTGGCCGCGGGTGCGAAGGTCGGGGTGATCGGCACCTCGGGAAGCCGGATCGGCACGGAGCGGATACCGATGCCGCGCTCGGTCCTGAGCACCCCCGAGTCACCGGATCTGCACTACCTCCTCGGCCACATGCGCGACCGGGGGACGAGCAGTGTGGTCGTGGAAGCCACGTCCATGGGGCTGTTGCAGCGGCGCCTCGACCATGTGCCCGTGGGCATCGGCGTCTTCACCAATCTCACCCAGGACCACCTGGACGACCACGGGACGATGGAGCACTACAAGAACGCCAAGCTGCGCCTGTTCGCCGGGCTGTGCGACCGCGCGGTGGTCAACGCCGACGACCCCGTCAGCGCCGAGATCACGGCGATGATGCCGGGAGCGGTGACCACGTACGGCGTGGACGCGCCGGCCGACTACCGGGCGAGCGACCTGGTCGTGGACGCGGAGGGCACCCGCTTCACGCTCCACCACGACGGCCGCAAGTACCCCGCCGCCATCCCGATACCGGGCCACTTCTCGGTGTCCAACGCGCTGGCCACCCTTGCCGCGTGCCATCTCCTCGGGCATGACCTGCCCGCCCTGGTGGAGGCCTTGGACAGGATGCCGCCCACGCCGGGCCGGCTCGAACGCTTCGTCACCGCGCGGGGGGTCTGCGTGATCGTCGACTACGCGCACTCGCCGGACTCCCTGGAGAAGGTCCTCGCGACGATCCGCGGCTTCGCGACCGGCTCGGTGATCACCGTCTTCGGCTGCGGCGGCGACCGCGACACCACCAAGCGGGCCCTGATGGGCCGGATCGCGGGCCACCACTCCGACCTGTGCGTCCTCACCTCGGACAACCCCCGCGACGAGGACCCCGAGGCCATCCTGGACCAGATCGTTCCCGGCCTGACGTCCACCGGGACCCCCTTCCGCCGGCTGGCCGACCGCCGTGCGGCGATCGCGAGCGCGCTGTCCGCCGCGCGCCGGGGTGACGTCGTGCTCGTCGCAGGGAAGGGCAGCGAGCCGCACCAGATCGTCGGCGAACAGCTCATCCCCTTCGACGACATGACCGTCGTCCGCGAACTCGACGCGCTCTAGGGGCGATCGGGCAGGCGGGTGTGCGATTCGTCCATCACCTCGGTGTACGCAGTGCGAATCGGGCACTGGTGCGGGCGGGCGCACGGCGTTTACGGTCCCTGCATTTCCGCCACGGCACCTCGCGCGACGGGGTGCCGTCGACCAGGGAGCCGCGTGTGCCCAAGGAGCCCTCTCCGCCCGTCACCGAGGTCGAGACGCACGGAGTCGAACGCATTCCGGACGCGGACCGCTCGGCGACACCACTCGACCTGTTCCGGCTCGCGTTCGGCGGCGCCAACACCTTCGCCACCTGCGTGCTCGGGGCGTTCCCGATCCTGTTCGGGCTCTCCTTCTGGCAGGGGCTCGGGGCGATGCTCCTGGGGCTGCTCGTCGGTTCGCTGCTCCTTGCGCCGATGGCGGTGTTCGGACCGCGCAACGGCACGAACAACGCCGTCTCCTCGTCGGCCCACCTGGGCGTGCACGGCAGGGTCGTCGGTTCCTTCCTCTCCCTGCTCACCGCCGTGGCGTTCTTCTCCCTGTCGGTGTGGAGCTCGGGCGACGCGCTCATCGGCGGGGCGCACCGGCTGCTCGGCGTGCCGGAGAGCGACGTGGCCTACGGCTGCGCGTACGCGGTCTTCGCCGCTCTCGTCCTCGCCGTGTGTGTCTACGGCTTCCGCTTCATGCTGCTCGTCAACAAGATCGCGGTCGTGGCGGCGACCTTGCTGTTCGTGCTCGGCCTCGTCGCCTTCGCGGGGGACTTCGACCCCTCGTACGCGGGGATCTTCACCGCGGACGCCGACCGGGCCACCCAGGACCTGTTCTGGCCGTCCTTCATCGGCGCCGCGCTGATCGTGCTGTCCAACCCGGTCTCCTTCGGCGCCTTCCTCGGTGACTGGGCGCGCTACATCCCGGCCGCGACGCCGCGCCGCAAGGTGATGGGAGCCGCCTTCCTCTCGCAGGTCGCCACGGTCCTTCCGTTCGGCTTCGGCCTGGCGACAGCGGCGATCATCGCCGAGCAGGCACCCGAGTACATGGACCCGGCCGCCCCCAACTTCGTCGGCGGCCTGCTCGCGATCGCGCCCGGCTGGTACTTCCTGCCGGTCTGCCTGATCGCCCTGATCGGCGGCATGTCGACCGGGACCACCGCGCTGTACGGCACCGGCCTGGACTTCTCCTCGGTGTTCCCGCGGCTCAGCCGCGTCCGGGCCACCGTCCTGATCGGCGTCCTGTCCATCACGTTCATCTTCGTGGGCCGCTTCGGCTTCAACCTCGTCCAGGCGATCTCCACCTTCGCCACGATGATCATCACCTGCACCGTGCCGTGGATGATCGTCATGATGCTCGGCTACGTCACCCGGCGCGGCTGGTACGACCCCGAGGCCCTGCAGGTCTTCACGCGCCGGCAGCACGGCGGCCGCTACTGGTTCGCGCGCGGCTGGAACTGGCGCGGCATGGCGGCCTGGTGGACCGGTGCGGTGACCGGGGTGCTGTTCACCAACATCCCCGGACAGTTCGTCGGGCCGCTCGGCGACCTCGCGAACGGCGCCGACATCAGTCTCCCGCTGGGGGCGGCCGTCGCGGCGATCGTCTTTCTCGCCCTGCTTGCGGCGTTCCCGGAGCCGCGCGGGGTGTACGGGCCCGAGGGGCCGCGCTGGGTGCGCGCGGCCGACACGCCGATCGCCCCGATCACCGGGCCACCCGGCGCCGCCTGCGAAGAGAGTGCCGCGCGGTCAACGAGCCGTCTCTAGCTCCCGCTTGAGGTTCTTCAGCGTCCGGTCGATGTTGCCGACCTGGAAGACCGCGAAGGTGCGACCACCCGTGGCCAGGCGGTCGAAGGCGTTGGCCACGAAGGTGGGCCAGGAACGCCTGTCGTCCGTCCACGTCTCGGTCACCTTGGTGCCGCCGTCGCTGTCCTCGAAGCGGTACTCCCAGGTGGCGATGGGAGCACGCAGCCGGGGGCGCTTGAGTCCGATCGCGTGCACGCGGAAGGCGAAGCGCCGCCCCGGCTCGGCCTTGGTCACCGTGCAGCGGGTGGTCCAGCGGAACGGGCCGCGCTTGTTGTGCCCCTCGAAGACCAGGCCGACGGTGGCGGGCACCTCGCCGCCCGGCACGGTCGCGCCAAGGTTCTCGGGGCTCCAGCGCCCCATCAGAGCGGGCTGGCTGACCTGCTCGTACACCGTCTGCGGTGACGCCTCGACCAGGATGCTTCGTGACACTGTGAACGTGCGGGTCATGACAACTCCGTTCCTCGACCCGCGACCTTACTCACCAGTAGCTTGAATGTCAGCCCCCACGCTCCCCCGAGGGCTCTCGGAGCGCGTGCACGGAGGGCGACTCAGACGAGGCCGGTGACCGTGACGGTGATCCGGGGCGTGCCCGGCTCGCCGGTCACCAGGCCGACGGCCTCGGCCGCCGCCGAGGCCACCTCCCGGGTCACGTCCAGGGTCCGCCGTCCCCGGTGCAGGACCACGTACACCTCCACGCTCCAGCTCCGGCTGTCCTTCTCCCGCCGCACCTGCACGCCCGCGGAGCCCGCCGGGGTGCTGGGGAGACCACGTCTCAGGACGGACGACGACCGCAGGAGGTCCGCCAGACCGGGCCGCAGGAAGGCGACCCCGGGAGTGCCGAGGACCGCCTCTATGACGGCGTCGGCCACCCCGCGCGAAACGTCTCGATCACTCACCGCTGCCGCCCTTCCGCGCTGTCGTCATCCGCGTCGTCGATGAGGTCGCTGATCGTCACGTCGACGACCGCGACCCGCATCCCCAGTTCCGCGTCCACCGCGTCGAGGACCCGGCCGCGCACCCGGTCGGCGACCTCCGGCAGGTTCCAGGGGAGCGGGACCTGCACCTCGACGCGGATCCTGACCGGCCCGCGCGCGAGGCGTCCCGCGGGCGCGGGGGCCGCGGCCTCGTCCAGCGGGCCGATGCGGCAGCTTCCCGCGCGCACACCCGGCAGGGACTCCGCGGCGGCCCGCACCGTCCTGGCCGCCGCGGCCTCCACGATCCACGCGTCCTCGTCCTCGTCACCCAGGGGCAGCGTCCTGCCCGGCCGCAGTTCCAGCCGCACCACGTCCATGACACGGCCGGTGAGCGCGGAGGTGTCCTGCTCGCGCGGTGAGGTGTCGCGTGCCTCGGTGACGATCCCTTCCAGCTGTCGCAGGGCGTCCAGGGCCTGCGTGCAGTGCGGGCAGCCGTCGGCGTGGGGGTCGGCCGCGCCCGCCTCCCACTGTTCCCACACCTGCGACAACTCGCGTCCGCAGGGCAGCAGCTCGTCCTCGGACAGCACTCCGAAGCCCGCCTCCCGCTCGTCGTCCGGTACGGATTCCCCGTTCATCGCCATGCGGCCATCGCCTCCGTCAGATAGCGCCGCGCCCGGAAGACACGGGCGCGGACCGCCTCCGTACTGATCCCGACCGTCGCGGCGATGGACTCGTACGATGCGCCGTCCAGCTCCCGCAGCACCCAGCACACCCGCTGCTCCGGCGAGAGGCCTTCCATCGCCCGCGCCAGGTCGGCCACCGCGGCGTGCCCCTCGGCCACCCGTGCGGGCGAGACCTCGTGCTCCGGAGCGGCCGGCTCGGGCAGCCCGTCCAACGCCACGACGGGCCGCCGCGAGCGCAGCACGTTCAGGCAGCGATTGGTGACGATGCGGTAGATCCACGTACCGAACTGCGCGTCCCTGCGGAACTCCGGCAGCTTGCGCCAGGCGCTGACGAAGGACTCCTGCACGGCGTCCTCCGCCTCCGGGCGGCTCCCGAGCAGGCGCGTGGCAAGGCGCAGCGCCATCGGTGCGTGCCGGTGCACGAGGGCCTCGAAGGCCTCCTCGTCACCCTCCGCCGCCCGCACCGCGAGCAGTCCGTCGTCACGTCTCTCGGACGTGTCCGCCTCGTCGGCTGTTCCGCCCCGGTCGCCCGGCACACGCGGCTCCTCTCACTTCGGTCGCGCTCGTACGACACCCGCAGGGCCCACCGCGTTATGCGGCCCAGGAAAGTTACCTCCCGCGCGAGGAAATTCCGGTGAGGCGCGTAACGGACCCGGGGTACTCGGGTCGGAGCAGAGGACGAGCCCGACAACCCCGACGACTCCGAGGAGATGCCACCATGACGACGCAGGACCTCACTTCGAAACCGGGCGTGCCCGGCAGCGCCGAGAAGGAACTCACCGGCGAGACCCGCAGGAACGCGCCCGGAGCCATCACCGTCAGCGGAGTCACCGGCGCGGCCCAGCCGGCGGCGACGCGGGGCAAGACGTCCATCGCCGACGTCGTGGTCGTGAAGATCGCCGGCATGGCGGCCCGCGAGATCCCGGGCGTGTTCGACATGGGCGGCGGCCTGTCCCGCACCATCGGCGCCGTCCGCGACCGTGTCCCCGGCGGGCGCCCCAACGTCGGCCGCGGGGTCAAGGTCGAGGTCGGCGAGCGGCAGACCGCGATCGACCTCGACATCGTCGTCGAGTACGGCGCGCCCATCACGGACGTCGCCCACGAGGTGCGCGAGAACGTCATCTCGGCGGTGGAGCGCATCACCGGCCTCGAGGTGGTCGAGGTGAACGTCGCCGTCAACGACGTCCATCTGCCCGAGGACGACAACACGGACTCCGGCGCCGAGACGCGCGTCGAGTAGCCCGTCGATGGTCCAGGACGTCCCCTTCTGCGGTGTGAGGTGAGTGGTGAGCACAGCTCTGGTCGGCCTGATGGCGGGCATGGCCCTGGGATTCGCCGGGTGGTTCGGCGGCTTCGGCGCGTTCCTCCTGGTCGCCGCGCTCGGCGCGGTCGGCTTCGTCCTGGGTCGTCTCGTCGACGACGGCACGGACGTACGCGCCTTCATCGGCGGGCGTGACCGGGAGCACCGATGACCGCGCCCGCGGCACAGCGCGGCACGACGACCGTGGCGGACCGCGCGGTACGCCGCATCGCGGAACGCGCCGCGACGGAGGCTCCGGCCTCCGGCGCGGTGGAGGTCCGCAAAGGGTCGGCGGCCGTACGCGGCCGTCGCGCTCGCGTCGACGTCACCGTGACCCTGCCCTACCCCGCGGTGCTCGACGAGTCGGGCGAGAGCGTGCGCTCGCACGTCACCGAGCGCACCGCCCTGCTCACCGGCCTCACCGTGTCCTCGGCGCGGATCCGCGTCCGGGGTCTTTCGCGCCGCGAGCTGTCCGCCGGGCAGCGCGCGGCGCCGGTCGAGGTCCCCACGGTTCGCGCACACCGCCCGTGGTCCCAACGCCGCCTGCCCGTAGGCGTGTTGACGCTGCTCGCGGCCCTGGTCTGCGGAGTGCTCCTGTACGACGTGGTGTCGGTGCACGCCGCCGAGAACACTCCCGCGCGGTGGCGGACCGACGCGATGACGTGGCTCTCCACACATGGCCCGGACAGCGCCGCGACCACCGGTGTTCTCGCGGCGATCGGTGTGCTCGCGCTCGGCGTGTGGCTGCTGGTCCTCGCCGTCACACCGGGCAGGCGCGGCGTCCTGCCGATGCGGCCGCCGCTGACGGGGGTGCGCGCGGCCTTGGACCGCCGGGCGGTCGCGGCCCTCCTGCGGGATGCCGTGACCGACGTACCGGGCGTCGGCCGGGTCCAGGTCAGGGTCGGCCGCCGTACGGCACGGGTGCGTGCCGGGCTCGGGTTCGGCGAACTGGCGGGCGTGCGGCGGGCGGTGACCGAGGCCGCCGATGCGGCGGCCACCGGGCTCGGACTCGCCAGGCCGCTGCGGCTGCGCGTGCGGCTGAGCACGGAACCCGCCTGGCGCGCCCCGGCGGATTCCGGTCCCGCGGCGAGGTCCGGGGGCGAGCCCGGCAAGGCGGAGAGGAGCACGCCCGATGAGCCGACTCCGTAACAGCACGAACCGCTCAACCCTGTTCTGCGCGGCAGCAGTTGTCCTGCTCGCGGGGTCCGTACTGGCGTCCGCGGCGGCTCCCGTCCGCGAGCGGCTGCCGTCGGCACTGCCCCGCGTCGGCACGGACCGGGTGTGGCTGGACGAGGAGACGCTCGGCCGCTGGCGCGATCACGACTGGTGGACGCCCGTCGTGATCACGGCACTGGCGGTCGGCGCCGTCCTGTTCCTCTGCTGGGCCGCGGCCCAGGTCCGCACCGGCCGCCCGCGCGAACTGCCGCTCGGGCAACCGGGCGTCACCCTCTCGGCCAAGGCGCTGGCCTCCGTCATGACCGACCGCGCCCGAGCGGTCGACGGCGTGACCCGCGCCCATGTACGGCTGCTCGGGCGTCCCCGGCGGCTGCGCGCCCGCATCACGCTGGTCCTGGACCCCGACGGCTCCCCGGAGGCGGTGCTGCGCGAGCTCGCCGGGGGCACCATCGCCGAGGCACGGGCGGCTGCGGCACCCCGCGTCCTGGAGGCCGACGTGCGCGTCACGACCCGGGCACACCGGGCGCGACGCATCCACTGAGCGGACTACAGGGCTTCCAGCGTGGTGCGGAGGTCGGCGGCGCGAGGGCGGTTGTGCGGAAGCCTGGCGAGGACGGCGGCCATGCCGCAGGTGTCGGTGACGGCGGAGAAGACCAGGCCGGCGCCGACACCCGCGGCCAGCCAGCGCGCGGGCCGGAAGCGGCTGCTCGCGGCGAGGCCAAGCACGACCAGGGACCCGGCGGCGAGCCGCACCTGACGCTCCATCGGCCAGGCCGTCGGCGCCCCCTCGGAGGGGTGCAGGGGGTGCCCCTCAGCGGCCCAGGCCGTGGTGCCGCCGGAGAGGGTGGCTGCGGGGATGTCCGCGGCGGCCAGCTCGTCGCACGCGGCGGCGGAGCGGTTCCCGGAGGCGCAGACCATCAGGAGCTCGCCACGGGCGGCGGCGGCCTTGAGCTCGGGCAGCGCCATGTGCAGGTGGTCGACGGGGATGTTGTGGGCTCCGGGAAGGTGCCCGGAGGCGTACTCACCGGGGGTGCGCACGTCGATGACGGTGTAGCGGTCCAGACGGGCGGCCGCCTGGGCGGGCGCCAGATCGGTGGGGGGAGTCATGTGGGGCTGTCCTTTCGTTGAGCCAAGGCTCTCACCCTCGCAGGCTACAATACCCCCAGGGGTATTATTGGAGGTGGCAGCGCGTGCAGCTCGAGATGGCGGCCGATGAGCTGAGGTCCGTACTGAACCGGCTGCGCCGGGCGCAGGGACAGATCGCCGGCATCATCAAGATGGTCGAGGACGGCAGGGACTGCGAGGACGTGATCACACAGTTGGCCGCGGTCTCCCGCGCGCTGGACCGGGCCGGATTCGCGATCATCGCGACGGGACTCCAGCACTGCATGGCCGAGGGTGAGCAGTCCCCCGGCGACCGCGACGCGATGCGGGCGCGCCTGGAGAAGCTCTTCCTCTCCCTGGCCTGAGCGACGGAAGCCTCCGCCGCCCCGGGGCAGGGGCGGCGGAGGCGATCGGGGCAGCGGTCCTCGTCAGCTCTTCGGCATCAGGACCGTGTCGACGATGTAGACCGTGGCGTTGGCCGTCGGGACGTTGCCGCAGACGACGTTCGACGTGTCGTTGACCTTGTACTCCGTGCCGGAGCCCGCGGTGGTGAGCTTGCTCTTCTCCAGCGTCTCGAAGGAGCCGTTCTCCAGCTGCTGCGGCGTCAGCTTCTTGCCCACCACGTGGTAGGTGAGGATCTTGGTCAGCTGGGCCTTGTCGTTGAGCACCTTGTCGAGGTCCGCCTTGGGGATCTTGGCGAACGCGTCGTTGGTGGGCGCGAACACCGTGATGTTCTCGGCGTTGTTCAGGGTGTCCACGAGGCCGGCCTTCTTGACCGCCGTGACCAGCGTGGACAGCTCCGGGTTGTTCGACGCGGCGGTGGCGACCGGGTCCTTCGCCATCCCGTCGAACGAGCCCGCGCCGCTCTTGGGAACCGACGAACAGGCAGGTCCGAACGGCTCGTTCGCGGTCATGGCGTCGTCCGACTCGGTCTCCTGCGCGCTGGGCGTGGAGTCCGCGGCCTTGGTGTCCTTGTCGCCGCTGTCCGAGCAGGCCGTCAGGGCGATCGGCAGCACCGCCGCGGCGGCGACGGCGACCGCGGCACGGCGGATTCGGGTGGAGTACATGGACATGGTCTTCTCCTTGCGTCGTTGCATGCATGGGGGTGGCGGGGAGCAGGCGGCGTCAGGGCACGGGGACCACCGCCCTGTACCGGCCGAGCGCACCGTCGTGAGCGGTCCCGGCGGGCCGGGCACCGAGCTCTCGGCGCATCGGCCGCGCGCGCCGTCCCCACGTCTTCCGTTCTTCGCTCACACAGGGGATTCGGTACGGAGAGGGCCGGGGATTGGTCCCGGATCCGCATTCACCCGATCGGGCACTCGAGCCACTCCGGTTGCCGAGCGGCCGGTGGACGGTCAGGCGTCGCGGGCCTGCTCGAAGCGGGCGCGGGCCTCCGCAAGTTCGACGACCGGTTCGGGGTAGTCGAGTTCCGCCCGGTCGCGGTCCGGGAGCTTCCATGGCTCGTGGACGTACCGGTCGGGAACCTCCGCGAGTTCGGGCACCCAGCGGCGTACGTAGGTGCCGCCCGGGTCGAAACGCTTGCCCTGGATGACGGGGTTGAGGACCCGGTTGGGGCGGGTGTCGGTGCCGGTGCCCGCCGCCCACTGCCAGTTCATCTGGTTGTTGGCGACGTCGCCGTCCACCAGGAGGCTCAGGAAGTGCCTGGCGCCCACCCGCCAGTCGACGTAGAGGGTCTTGGTGAGGAAGCTGGCCACCACCAGGCGCCCCCGGTTGTGCATCCAGCCCTCGTGGCGCAGCTGTCGCATCGCCGCGTCGACGAAGGGATAGCCGGTGCGCCCCTCGATCCAGGCGTTGATCTCCTTCTCGTTGGTGCGCCACCGGTCGCCGTGCGGGCGGTAGTCCTTGCCCGCCGCGTCCGGGCGGGCCGCGAGGACCTGGTGGTGGAAGTCCCGCCAGGCCAACTGCCGGACGAACGCCTGCGCACCCGACGAGCCCTCGTGCCCCGCCCCGTGGATGACCTCGGCCGCCGACAGGGTGCCGAAGTGGAGGTGGGGCGAGAGGCGTGACGTCGCGTCACCGGCGACGTCGTCCTGGCCGTCCTCGTACCCCTCGATCCCGCCGGTGAGCCAGGCCCGCAGCAGCCGTCGCCCGGCCTCCTCGCCGCCGGTGCCGAGGCCCGGTGAGACGCCGGTGATCTCCGCACGCGGCAGCACCGGGTCCGACTCCACGTCGGCGACCCGCACCTTGCGCGGGGCGGCCAGAACGTCCCGGACCCCTTCCGACGTCCAGCGCCGGAAGTACGGCGTGAACACCGCGTAGTGGTCCTTGCCGGTCGGGAGCACTTCCCCCGGAGCGACGGCCGTGATGACCGCGTCGTGCACGACCAGTTCGCAGTCGGTGTCGTCGAGCGCGGTCCGCAGCCGCTCCTCGCGCCGCGTCGCGTAACGGCTCACACCTCCCGAGACATGCAGCCGCTCCGCCCCGCTCTCCTTCACCACCCGGCGGACCTGGTCGACGACATCACCGCTGCGGACCACCAGGCGACCACCGCGCTTGCGGAGCCCCGAGTCGAGATCCCGCAGGCAGTCGGCGAGAAAGGCACGCCGGTTCGGCACGGCGAAACCCGTGCCGCGCACCCCCTCGTCGTACACGAACAGCGGGACGATCCGGTCCGCTTCGTGCAGTGCGGCCCGCAGCGGCGGATGGTCGTGCAGGCGCAGGTCGGAGGTGAACAGGACGATCGATACAGTCACTTTCTGCGGCTCCTCATGCCGTGGGGAAGTTCATCAGGGCCACCGGGTCGGACGTCGGCTCCTCGGAGCCACCCGCCGGCTCCACGGTGATGCCGATGCCGGACGCCTGGTCCACCGGGCCGTCCAGGAGCACCGCCTCGGTGCTGCGGCCCGGATTCATCAGGCCTGCCGAGCGCATCGATCCGTCGTCGTTGAACCAGAGTTGGTAGACCTTGCCGGACGGCGGCTCGGGCATCCTGGCCGCCACGAAGGCCGCTTGGTTCCGGCTCTTGGCCACCACGACCGTGCCGGTCGCGCCGTCGGAGAGCTTCTTGGTCGCGGCCTTGGCGTCCGGCGCCGCGAGCACCTGGGCCAGCTGCTCGGTCTGGCGCCTGGCCTCCTGCTCGCGCTGTCCCGCCTCGTCGGCCCGCTGATGCTGCCATACGGCGATGCCACCGAACCCCGCGGCGGCCGCCAGGCACGCGGCGAGGGCGAAGCGGGACAGGCGCCGCCCGACGCCCGTGCCACCGGTGGTCTTTCCGGTCGTGGGCGTGTGCGGCGGCTGCTGGCGGACCGTGGCGATGCGCCGCAGCACCTCGGCCCTCATGTCCGCGGGCGGGGTGACGGAGACGGCGCGGGCGAGACGCCCCGCCGTGGCGGCCAGTTCACGCACCTCCTGGGCACATGCCTCGCACGCCTCCAGGTGCCGCTCGAACTCCGTGCGTTCCTCCTCCGAGAGGGCGTGCAGGACGTACGCACCCGTCAGTGTGTGCAGGTCGGCGGCGCTCATGCGCTCACCCCCAGGCAGTCGCGCAGCCGGATGAGACCGTCGCGCAGCCGGGTCTTGACCGTCCCCAGGGGCACGGCGAGGAGCTCGCCGACCTCCCGGTAGGTCAGTCCCCGGTAGTAGGCCAGCGTGACCGACTGCCGCTGCAGTTCGGTCAGGGTGCGCAGACAGCGGCGCACCTGTTCGCGCTCGAGGCGTGTCTCCACCTGCTCGCTCACCTCGTCGAAGGCCGGGGTGCGTTCGAGCAGTGCCGCCTTGTGGTCGCGCTCGGTCGACGCCTGGACTGACCGCACGCGGTCCACCGCCCTGCGGTGCGCCATCGTCAGGACCCAGTTCATGACACTCCCCCGTTCCTGCCGGTAGCGGGCGGCCGACCGCCACACCTCCACCAGCACTTCCTGGGCGACCTCTTCGGACTGGGCCGGGTCGCGCAGCACCGTGCGCACGAGCCCGAGGACGGGAGAGCAGATCGCGTCGTACAGCGAGGCGAAGGCCTGTTGGTCGCCGCGCGCCACCCTGCTGAGCAGCTCAGCGAGATCGGGGCCCGCGGAGGGAGCCCCGCTGATGTGTACCACTTCGTTCACCCGGTGATCCTCCTGGACGCTGGTCGCCTTCAGAGGTGATTCGGAGCCGTTGCGCCGCCGGATTGCCCGTGGGTCACGATTTCTGGGTGCTTTTGGCGGTGCGCTGTTCGGCCGTACGTGTGATGTTGCGGGCCATGCCGCCGAAGACGAGCGCGTGGAACGGCGAGACGCTCCACCAGTACGCGTGGCCGAGGAGGCCGTGCGGGTGGAAGAGCGCCCGCTGGCGGTAGCGGGTGCGTCCCCTGCCGTCCTCGTCCGCGCGCATCTCGAGCCAGGCGAGGCCCGGCAGCCGCATCTCGGCCCGCAGCCGGAGCAGCCGTCCCGGTTCGATCTCCTCGACGCGCCAGAAGTCCAGCGAGTCCCCCACCCGCAGCCGCTGGGCGTCGCGGCGTCCCCGTCTCAGCCCGACCCCGCCGACGAGCCGGTCGAGCCAGCCGCGCACCGCCCAGGCGAGCGGGAAGGAGTACCAGCCGTTGTCGCCGCCCACGCCTTCCACGACGCCCCACAGGGCCTGCGGCGAGGCGTCGACGGTCCGTTCCCTGCTGTCGGAGTAGAGGCTGCCGCCCGCCCAGTCGGGGTCGGTGGGCAGCGGATCGCTGGGGGCACCGGGCACCGAAGCGGACGACCAACGGGTGCTGACCTGGGCGTCCTTCACGCGTTCGAGGGCCAGTGCGAGCGCCCTGTCGAAGCTGATCGGGGCGCCGGGCGCGTCGGGCACGTACCGGGCGATGTCGTGTTCGTGGCAGATGACCTCGTGCCGCAGGGATTCCGCCAGCGGCCGGGCGATCGAGGCCGGTACGGGGGTGATCAGTCCGACCCAGTGGCTGGAGAGACCCGGGGACAGCATGGGCACCGGCAGGATGAGGCGGTGCGGCAGCTGCGCCACGGCCGCGTACCTGCCCATCATGTCGCGGTAGGTGACGACGTCGGGGCCGCCGATGTCGAAGGTGCGGTTGACGTCGTCGGGCATGGTGGCGCTGCCCACGAGGTAGCGCAGGACGTCGCGCACCGCGATGGGCTGGATCCTGGTGCGCACCCAGCTCGGGGTGACCATGACCGGCAGGCGCTCGGTGAGGTAGCGCAGCATCTCGAAGGACGCGGAGCCGGAGCCGATGATCACGGCGGCGCGGAGCACGGTGGCCGGGACGCCGGATTCCATGAGGATCCGGCCCACTTCGGCCCGTGAGCGCAGATGCGGGGAGAGGTCCCTCTCCGGGATGCCCTCGGGGGTCAGACCGCCCAGGTACACGATGCGTCGTACGCCCGCGGCGCGGGCCTGCTCGGCGAAGATGCGGGCCGCTTTCCGGTCCGTCTCCTCGAAGCCGGATCCGGTGCCGAGCGCGTGGATGAGGTAGTACGCGACGTCGATGTCCCGCATGGCGTCGCCGACCGACTCCGCGTCGGAGGCATCGCCCCGCACCACCTCGGCCCGCCCGGCCCAGGGGTAGTCGCGCAGCTTCCCCGGCGAGCGGGCCATGCACCGCACCTGGTGTCCCGCGTCGAGCAGTTCGGGAACGAGCCGCCCCCCGATGTATCCGGTCGCCCCGGTCACCAGGCAGCGCAGCCCCTTCGCGCCCTCGCCGCCCTTGCCGCTGTCGCCGCTGTCGCGACTGTCCATGGGAGCCTCCGGCCTCGAACGATGTCCTCGCCTCCCCACCTTCCCCCGGATGTGGCCCGTACCGCTCACTCAGCGCGCCGTGCGCGGGCCCTGTGCGCGGGCCCTGCGCGCGGACCCCCGAATCAGCGGGAGGGCGTGCGCGCGGGCGGCCGTGCGGTGCTCTCGCGCAGGACGAGCCGGGTGGGCACCAGCGTGGTGCCGCGCTCCGGGGCGCTCTGCCGCATCTGGCGCAGAACTCCCTCGACGCAGCGGCGCCCGACTTCGGCGAAGTCCTGGTGGACGGTCGTCAGGGGAGGCAGGAAGGAACCGGACTCGGGGATGTCGTCGAAGCCGATGACGCTGACGTCCTCCGGCACCCTGCGGCCGCGCTCGTGCAGGGCGCGCAGCAGGCCCAGTGCCATCTGGTCGTTCGCTGCGAACACGGCGGTGCAATCTTGCTGGTCGGCGATCCCGAGACCTGCCCGGTAGCCCGAATCCGCCGACCAGTCGCCGCGCACGAGGGGCGGCACGACGCATCCGGCCGCTTCGAGCGTCGCGTGCCAGGCGTCGGCGCGGCGCTGCGCGGCGTAGGAGTCCTCGGGCCCGGCGAGGTGCCAGACCGTCCGGTGGCCGAGGTCGAGCAGGTGTCGTACGGCGTCGCGGGTGCCGCCCGCCTGGTCGGTGTCGACCACGGTGTAGCGGTCCCCGGCGTCCGAGTCGGCCACGACGACCTGGACGTGGGGCGGCAGGGAGAGGGCCGCCGCGTCGAGGAGGTGCTTCTCCATGATGACGATGACGGCGTCGACGGCGAGTTCCCCGAGGCGGGAGAAGGCGCCGCGCACCTCGTCCTGCGTGGGTACGGCGACGGGGAGCAGGGTGACGGCGTAGCCCTCCTGCGCGGCAGAGGTGGCGATCGCGTCGATGGTGCGTACGTTGCCGGTGGTGGAGAGGGTGAAGGTGATCAGGCCGATGGTGCGGAACTCGCCGCGTTTGAGTGCGCGGGCGGCGCTGTTGGGCCGGTAGCCGAGTTCCTTCATGGCGGCGAGGACCTGCTGCCGGGTCTCTTCGTTGACGCCCGGGAACCCGTTCGAGACGCGGGAGACGGTCTGCGAGGAGACGCCGGCGAGCCGGGCCACGTCGGCCATGGACGCGCTCTGCCCGCGGCGCGCGGCCCGCTCCCGTCCGCCCGGGCTGCCGCTCGCCGAAGTGTTCCGTGTTGCTTCCACTGTCTCCCTCGCCGCGTGTGTCCCGGTCTTCTCGGACGACCCTTGACCGTCGCCAACGGGCAGTGTAGACATTCCGCCACCGAATGTTTACGTAAACATAACACCCCGCGATGCTCGGCTCATGCCCTTGTCACAGCGTGATGTTTACGCAAACATCGCGCCACGTGACGCCTGCTCCGAGACGGACGAGCGAGATGGACGAGCGAGGAACGACATGACGACGCTTCACCTGCAGCGGGACGCCGAACGGCGTCCCGCCCGGCCTCCGTCACCGGGGAACCGCCGCTCCTGGACGGGCTGGGGGTTCATCGGCCCCTTCGTGGCGGTGTTCGCCCTGGTCTTCCTCGCCCCCCTCGCCTACTCGGTCTACTTGAGCCTGTTCCGCGACCAGCTCATCGGCGGCACGACGTTCGTGGGCCTCGACAACTACCAACAGGCCCTGACCGACGGCCGGTTCTGGGAATCCCTGGGCCGGGTGTCCCTGTTCCTCGCGGTCCAGGTCCCGATCATGCTGGGCATCGCCCTGCTCGTGGCCCTCGCCCTGGACAGCGGCCGCCTCTACGGCAAGGACTTCTTCCGGATCTCGGTCTTCCTGCCCTATGCCGTGCCCGCCGTGGTGGCCTCGCTGATGTGGGGCTTCCTGTACGGCACCCGCTTCGGACTCGTGGGCGACATCAACGACGCCCTGGGCGTCTCCCTGCCCGATCCGCTCTCGCCCTCGCTGGTCCTCGCGTCGATCGGCAACATCGTCACCTGGGAGTTCGTGGGCTACAACATGCTGATCTTCTACTCCGCGCTCCGCGTCGTCCCGCACTCCCTGTACGAGGCCGCGGAGATCGACGGCGCCGGTCAGCTCCGCGTCATCACGGCCATCAAACTCCCCGCGATCCGCGGCGCGTTGGTCATCGCGACGATCTTCTCGATCATCGGCAGCTTCCAGCTGTTCAACGAGCCGAGCATCCTGCAGAACCTCGCGCCCAACGCCATCACCACCGATTACACCCCGAACCTCTACACGTACTCGCTGTCCTTCTCGGGCCAACAGCAGAACTACTCCGCGACGGTCGCCATCGTCATGGGCCTGATCACGATGGTCATCGCCTACGTCGTCCAGCTGCGCGGCATGCGCAAGGGAGCGTGACCCGATGACCGGACCGAGCAGCCCCGTCACCACCGCTCCCCCGACCGCCTCCGCGCCCACCCGCCCCCGGGGCGCCGCACCCCGCCTCCGGACCCCTCGCGTCCGCGCCTCCCGGCGGCACACCGCGGGCCGGCCCCGGCGCAGTGTCCTGCTCACCGCGCTGACCGGCCTCGTCCTGCTCTACAGCCTGATACCGCTGCTGTGGCTGGTCATCAGCGCCACCAAGACCCAGGAGGGTCTCGCCGGTTCGTTCGGTCTGTGGTTCGGCGGGGACTTCGCCCTGTGGGACAACATCAGCTCGACGTTCACGTACGACGACGGCGTCTTCACCCGCTGGTTCCTGAACACTCTGCTGTACGTCGTGGTCGGCGCCGGGGGTGCCACCTTCCTCGCGGTCCTGGGCGGTTACGCCCTCGCGAAGTTCGACTTCCCCGGCAAACGGGCCGTCTTCGCGGTCGTCATCGGCGCCGTCGCGGTCCCGGGTACGGCTCTGGCGGTGCCCACCTTCCTGATGTTCAGCAAGATGGGCCTCACCGACACCCCCTGGGCCGTCCTGATCCCCTCGCTCATCTCGCCCTTCGGCCTCTATCTGATGTGGGTGTTCGCCACCGAGGCCATCCCCACCGAGCTGATGGAGGCCGCCCGCATCGACGGGGCGAGCGAGCTGCGCACCTTCTTCAAGGTCGCCCTGCCGTTGCTCGCGCCCGGCACCGTGACCGTCCTGCTCTTCACGATGGTCGCGACCTGGAACAACTACTTCCTGCCGCTGATCATGCTCAAGGACCCGGACTGGTACCCGCTGACCCTGGGCCTCAAGAGCTGGAACGCCCAGGCCGCGACAGCGGGCGGCGATCCCGTCTTCCATCTCGTGATCACCGGCTCGCTGATCACCGTTCTGCCGCTGATCGCCGCGTTCCTGCTGCTCCAGAAGTACTGGCAGTCCGGACTCGCCGCCGGAAGCGTCAAGGAGTAACACCCGCACGCCAGTTGACCCGCGCCACGTATGTCCGCCCGTTCGCCCCTCGTGGACCACGAAGAAGTGGAAGCATCGCCATGCCCCAGAACACCCGCCGCCTGCTGCGCGGCATAGGTCTCGTCTGCGCCCTCGCCCTGGGGGCGACCTCCTGCGGCGGCTCCGACGACGACGGATCCGACCAGAAGCAGGTCTCGTCGGCGGACATCGAGGCGGCCCTGAAGAAGGGCGGCAAGGTCAAGGTGTGGGCGTGGGAGCCCACCCTGAAGAAGGTCGTCACCGACTTCGAGAAGGAACACCCCGCCGTCGACGTCGAGTTGGTGAACGCCGGCACCAACAAGGACCAGTACACAGCCCTGCAGAACGCCATCTCGGCGAAGAAGGGCGTCCCCGACGTCGCCCAGATCGAGTACTACGCGCTGGGCCAGTACGCCCTGACCAAGGACATCACCGACCTGACCCCCTACGGCGCGGACAAGCTCGCCAAGTCCTACTCACCGGGCCCCTGGAACGCGGTGAAGTCCGGCGACGGCGTCTACGGCCTGCCGATGGACTCCGGTCCCATGGCCCTCTTCTACAACAAGAAGGTCTTCGACAAGCACAAGATCAAGGTGCCGACGACCTGGGACGAGTACCTCCAGGCGGCCCGCAAGCTGCACAAGGCCGACCCGAAGGCGTACATCACCAGCGACACCGGCGAGGCGGGCCTCACCACCAGCTTGCTGTGGCAGGCCGGTTCGCGCCCTTACCAGGTCGACGGCACCAAGGTGGGCATCGACTTCTCCGACAAGGGCGCCCGCGCCTACACCGAGACCTGGCAGAAGCTCATCGACGAGAAGCTGCTCGCACCGGTCAACCCCTGGACCGACGAGTGGTACAAGTCCTTCGGTGACGGCACCATCGCATCCCTGCCCACCGGCGCCTGGATGCCCGCCAACTTCGCCTCCGGCGTGAAGGAGGCCGCCGGTGACTGGCGTGCGGCTCCCCTGCCGCAGTGGACCGCGGGCGACAAGGCGAGCGCCGAGAACGGCGGCAGTTCACTGGCCCTGCCGGAGCTCGGCAAGAACAAGGAACTCGCCTACGCCTTCGTCGAGTACGCCAACTCCGGCAAGGGCGTGCAGACCCGCATCAAGGAAGGCGCCTTCCCGGCGACCACCGAGGACCTGGAGTCCAAGGCGTTCCAGAACACCGAGTTCCCGTACTTCGGCGGCCAGAAGGCCAACAAGGTCTTCGCCGAGTCCGCGGCCAACGTCGCCGACGACTGGAAGTACCTGCCCTACCAGGTGTACGCCAACTCGATCTTCAACGACACCGCCGGCAAGGCCTACGTCTCCGGCACCCCTCTGTCCAAGGGCCTGAAGTCGTGGCAGGACGCCTCGGTCAAGTACGGCTCCGAACAGGGATTCAGCATCCAGAAGTGACGCGGCCCTGACCGCACCCCGTACATCACGATCGCCCGAGCAGCACACCGGAAGGACCACCATGCCCCCCACCCTCCCGTCCCGGCTCCTGCGCGGACCGGACGGTGACGCCACTGACCGTCTCGCGTACGGCGCCGACTACAACCCCGAGCAGTGGCCGCGCGCCGTCTGGGAGGAGGACGTCCGGCTGATGCGCGAGGCCGGCGTCAACATCGTCTCCGTGGGGATCTTCTCCTGGGCCCGTGTCCAACCGGCCGCGGACACCTGGGACTTCGCGTGGCTCGACGAGGTCATGGACCTGCTGCACGCGGGCGGCATCGGGGTCGACCTGGCCACCGCCACCGCGTCCCCGCCGCCCTGGCTCACCGCGGCGCACCCGGAGATCCTCCCGGTGACCGCCTCCGGTGAGACGGTGTGGCCGGGGGCGCGGCAGCACTGGCGGCCGACCTCTCCCGTCTTCCGGGAGCACGCGCTGCGCCTGGTGCGCGAGATGGCCACGCGCTACGCCGGTCACCCGGCCCTGGTGGCCTGGCACATCTCCAACGAGCTGGGCTGCCACAACATCCACGACTACTCCGACGACGCGGCCCGCGCCTTCCGCGACTGGCTGCGGACCCGCTACACCACCCTCGACGGCCTCAACCACGGCTGGGGCACGGCGTTCTGGGCGCAGCGCTACAGCGACTGGGAGCAGATCCTGCCGCCGCGGCTCGCGGCATCGCATCCGAACCCCACCCAGCAGCTGGACTTCAAGCGGTTCTCCTCGGACGCGCTCAAGGAGTATCTGCGCGCGGAGCGTGACGTACTGCGTGAGGTCACCCCGGACGTGCCCGTCACCACGAACTTCATGGTGATGGGCGGCACCAAGGGCATGGACTACGCCGACTGGGCAGGCGAGGTCGACTTCGTCTCGAACGACCACTACGTCGTGCCGGGACCGCAGGCCCGGGACGAGCTGTCCTTCTCCGCCAACCTCACCAGCTCCGTGGCGGGCCACCGTCCGTGGTTCCTCATGGAGCACTCCACCAGTGCCGTCAACTGGCAGCCCGTCAACCTGGCCAAGCGCCGGGGCGAACTGGCCCGCGACTCCCTGCTGCACGTCGCGCACGGCGCCGACGCGGTGTGCTTCTTCCAGTGGCGCCAGTCGGCCGCCGGAGCCGAGAAGTACCACTCGGCGATGGTGCCGCACGCCGGCGCCGACAGTGAGGTGTTCCGTGCGGTGACCGCTCTGGGGCAGACCCTGCAGGCGCTCACGCCCGTCGCGGGGACCGCGCGCGAACCGGCACGCGTGGCCGTCCTCTTCGACTGGGACTCGTGGTGGGCGAGCGAGCAGGACTCCCACCCCACCTCCCGTCTCGACTACCACCAGGAGGCGCTCGACTGGTACTCCGCGCTCCTCGCCCTCGGCATCCGCGCCGACGTCGTCACCACCCGCACCGACGTCACCTCGTACGACGTCCTGATCGCCCCCGTACTGCACGTGGTTCCGGAGGCGCTCGCCAAGGAGCTCACGCGTTACGTCGAGGGCGGCGGCCATCTGGTCACGACTTATTTCTCCGGCATCGTCGACGAGAACGACCACATCTGGCTCGGCGGTTACCCGGGGGCGCTGCGCGAACTGCTCGGCATTCGCGTCGAGGAGTTCGGGCCGCTGCTCGCCGATGACACGGTCACGCTGGACAACGCCACCACGGGCACGGTGTGGACCGACCGGATCACGGTCACCGGGCCGGAGGTCCAGGTGCTCGCCCGCTACCGCACCGGCGCCTACGCCGAGCGTCCCGCCGTCACCCGGCGCGCCGCGGGCCGCGGTTCGGCGGCGTACGTCTCCACCCGGCTCGGCGCGGACGGCCTCACCGTCCTGCTGCCGGAGCTGCTCGCCGCGGCCGGTGTCGAGAGCGAACTGCCAGCCCCCGCACGCGGGCGCGTCGAGCTGGCCGTGCGCCGCGGCGCCGGGAGCCGCTATCTGTTCCTGGTCAACCGGACCGACGAGACCGTGCCGCTGCCCGGCCTGACCGGCGAGGTCCTCGTCGGTCAGGCCCCTGAGGCCGCCGAGGACGGTCTCGCCCTGCCGCCCAGGGAAGTCGCCGTCCTGCGACAGCCCAGTCCCTGACACCCCCTCCTGTACAGCGCCACCCCGTCCACGGGGCGTGCCGTCCTGCCCTGACGCGGCACGGCACGCCCCCGAGCGCACCCGCGTTGGGAGCACACGTTGGCACTCCGTATCCGCACGAGAACCCGTACGAGGCGACTCATCGGTGTCGTCGGCACCACCGCCCTGGCCACCGGGGCGGCCCTGCTCACCGTGCCGTCGCAGACGGCCGCCGCGGCCTCCTCGGCCGTCACCGTCCGGCCCGACCCCTCCTATCAGCACGAGAAGTTCGAGGGCTGGGGCACGAGCCTGGTCTGGTTCGCGAACGCCACCGGCGACTATCCGAAGGAGATACGCGAGAAGCTGGCGCAGTTGCTCTTCGGTGACGACGGGCTCGGCCTCAACATCGCCCGCTACAACATCGGCGGCGGCAACGCGCCCGACGTCAAGGACTACCTGCGCCCCGGTGGCGCGGTCGAGGGCTGGTGGAAGGCACCGGCGGGCACCACGCGCGAGGACACCGACTGGTGGAGCGCCACGGACCCGGCCGACTGGAACCCGAAGGCCGACGCCACCCAACGCTGGTGGGTCGACCGGATCAAGGGCGACGTCGACCACTGGGAGACGTTCAGCAATTCGCCGCCCTGGTTCATGACCAGGAGCGGTTACGTCTCCGGTGGCTTCGACGCGAGCGAGGACCAGCTCAGGACCGAGTCGGTCGACGACTTCGCCTCCTACCTGGTGGGCGCGACCGAACGGCTCGAGAAGGCCCACGGCATCAGGGTCGACACCCTCGACCCGTTCAACGAACCCAACACCGACTACTGGGGAACCCGCCTGGGAGCGGACGGCGAGCCCGTCGGCGGCCGCCAGGAAGGGGCCCACATCGGTCCCGAGCTCCAGCAGAAGGTGATCAGCGCCCTCGACCCGGCGCTGAAGAAGTCCCGGAGCGGTACGGAGATCGCCGCCATGGACGAGACCAACCCCACCACGTTCACGCGGAACTGGAACTCCTACCCGCGCGAGGTCAGGGACGCCGTCGGCCAGATGAACGTCCACACCTACGGCACGGACGGCCGCACCAGCGTGCGCGACCTGGCCAAGGCCGAGGACAGGCCGCTGTGGATGAGCGAGGTCGAGGGCGACTGGGGTGACGGGCAGGACTTCGACGACATGCGGCCGGGCCTCGGCATGGCCCAGCGGATGGTCGACGACCTGCGCGAACTGGAGCCGAAGGCCTGGGTGTTCTGGCAGCCGGTCGAGGACTACGACAACATGAAGCCCGGCGGCGAATCCGCCAAGGGCGGCAACTGGGGCAGCATCCAGCTGCCGTTCAGCTGCACCTCGAAGGACACACTGGAGACCTGCCCGATCCGGACGAACACCAAGTTCGACACGGCCCGCAACTTCACGCACTTCATCAGGCCCGGCGACCGTCTTGTCAAGGTCGACGACACCTCCAGCGCCGCGGCCGTGTCCCGCAAGGGCGACGGGGCGACGGTCGTCCACGTCAACAGCTCGACCGACGCGCGTACGGTCACGGTCGACCTCTCCAAGTTCGGCCACGTGAGCGGCAAGGCCACCGTCACGCCCGTGGTGACCAGCGCCGAGGGCAAGCTCGAACGGCATGACGCCGTCGACGTCCGCGGCAAGAAGGCCACCTTCGAGGTGCCCGCGCAGTCTGTGACGTCCTTCCTCGTCAAGGGTGTCTCCGGAGTGGCGAAGGACGCCGCCCTGCTGCGGAAGAACCACACGTACGAACTGACCGGCGTCCAGAGCGGCAAGGAGCTCACGGTCGCCGACGACGGCACCGGTCTCGTCATCACGTCGGCGGCGGACACGGCGGACCGGCGCTGGCGGCTGCGGCAGATCAGCGGTGACACCGGCAACCAGCGGCGGTACGTCTTCACCAGCCCCGCCGAGGGGAAGCGGCTGGCCGTCCGTGACGGCGTCCCGGTGGTCGAGGCCGGCACCGGCCCCCGCGGCAAGGCCGCCCAGTGGATCATGTCCACGACCGGTGACGGCACATGGACCCTCGTCAACGCCGCCACGGGCAGACTCCTGGAGGTCGGCGGCCAGGCCACGCACGAGGGAGCGGCCGTCACGACGTGGACACCGAACTCCGGTGCGAACCAGCGGTGGCGGGTGACCGACGTGACCTGACCCAGTACGGCGCCTCACCAGCTCTCATTACGGAGCGCTACTGTTCGATATGCGCAGGGTTACTGCTCGTGCCACGCTGAAGAGGACCAATCCGCCCTCACCAGGAGTGAACACATGGGCAAGCAAAAGCGGTCCGCCGACCCGTCCCGTCAGGCCCCCGCCCGGCAGGAGCCCCCGCAGCGGGGCCGTCGCGACCAGGACCCCGCGCAGCCGGGCCAGCACCGTCAGCAGGAGCGTGAGCAGGGCGACGAGCGCGCCCAGCGACGCCAGGGCATGGACGACGACCTGGTCTGACACACGGACCGTGCATGGCCCCGAGGGGCGCACCCAAGCGCTTGGGTGCGCCCCTCGGCAGCGCGTGCGACGCGGTCGCCCGACCACTGAGATTCCGCGCCGGGGGTACTCGTCAGCGTCGTGACGAACACGTGTCGCGGCCCCGCCGTGGCGCCCTACCGGTCCCAGGAGCAGACATGACCACGCAGCACCGGACAGTCGACGAGTCGTACTGGATCGCGACCACACCCAGCACCGGATATCCGGCCCCCGAGGCGGATCTGTCGGCGGACGTCGCGGTCATCGGCGGCGGCATCGCCGGGCTCTGCACCGCCTGGGACCTGGTCCGCGCCGGTCTCGACGTCGTCGTCCTGGAGGCCGACCGGATCGCCGCGGGCGTGAGCGGCTACACCACGGCCAAACTGTCCGCCGCGCACGGCCTCATCTATGCCGGTCTCGAGGCGAAACACGGCGCCGACGACGCCCGGCTCTACGCGCTCTCGCAGCAGGAGGCGGTCGAGCGGACCGCGGCCCTCTGCGCCGAGCTGGACATCGACGCGGAGCTGGAACGCGCCCCCGCCTTCACCTACGCACAGGACCCCGCACGCGTCGACGAACTGCGGCGGGAGGCGGACGCGGCGCGCAAGGCCGGACTCGACGCGTCCTTCGTGACCGAGACGGAGCTGCCCTTCGAGGTCGCGGGCGCTGTCCGAGTGGACGGCCAACTGCAGTTCCACCCGAGGAAGTTCCTGCTGGGCCTTGCCGAGAACATCACCCGCGCCGGGGGTCGCGTCTTCGAGCGGGCCCGGGTCACCGCGCTGCACGACGGAGCCCGCTGCCGGCTCACCACGGAGTCCGGGATCACCGTCGACGCACGCGACACGGTCATCGCCACGCACTACCCGATCTTCGACCGCACCCTGCTCTTCACCCGGATCAAGCCCCGGCGCGAGCTGGTGATCGCGGCGCCCGTGCCGTCGGACGCGGCGCCCGAGGGCATGTACATCACGCCCGAGGGCGGGACCCGTTCACTGCGCAGCGCCCCCTACGACGACGGGCGCCGACTGCTCATCGTCACCGGGGAGTCGTTCACACCGGGCGCCGGCGACGTGCGCGACCGGTTCGACCGCCTTGACGCCTGGGCACGAGAACACCTTCCGCACTTCGCCGAGAAGGGCGAGGCCTACCGGTGGGCGGCGCAGGACAACGACTCCGCCGACCAGCTGCCGTACGTCGGCCACGCCCACCCCGGCACCCAGCACGTCTTCGTCGCCACCGGCTTCGGCGGCTGGGGCATGAGCAACGGCGTGATGGCGGGGCGGCTGCTCACCGCCCACATCGCGGGCGGGCCGCGACCGGCCTGGACCGAGCTGTACGACCCGCGGCGGCTGCCCCCGATGCGCGACGCCGGGCAACTCGCCTCCTATCAGGCCTCCGCAGCGAAACACTTCGTCGGCGACCGGCTGCACACCAGCCACGTCGACTCGCTGACCGACATCCCGCCCGGCAGCGGAGCCGTCGTACGCCTGCACGGCAAGCGGTGCGCGGTCTACCGCGACGAGAGCGGGAACGCCACCGCGGTCTCCGCACGCTGCACCCATCTGGGCTGCCTGGTGCAGTTCAACGACGCGGAGTGCGTATGGGAGTGTCCCTGCCACGGTTCGCGCTTCGCGACGGACGGCTCGGTCCTGCACGGCCCCGCCACCCGTCCCCTGGAGCCGCGCGAGACCCCGGACCCCCCGGCCTAGGAGAGGTGGTCGCCTTGGTGGCCGTGGACGGATTCACCGACCGGCTCGACTACCCGATGTACGTGGTGACGGCGGCGGGCGACGAGGCACCGGCCGGCTGTCTGGTCGGCTTCGCCTCGCAGTGCGCGTTGGAACCGCCGCGCTTCGTGGTGTGGCTGTCCCGGGCCAACCACACCTATCAGGTGGCCCGGGAGGCGGCGTTCCTCGGCGTGCATCTCCTCAGGCGCGATCAGCATCACCTGGGGCGGTTGTTCGGCGGCGAGTGCGGCAAGCGCGTCGACAAGTTCGCCCGGGTGCGGTGGGAGCCGCGCACGGGCGGGACTCCCGTGCTCACGGAGTCCTGTGCCTGGTGGGTCGGCCGGGTCGAGCGGCACGCCGACTGGGGAGATCACGTGGGCTTTCATCTCACCCCGGTGGAGGCGGGCGCGGACCCGCAGCCGCACGAGGAGCTGCTCCGCCTGAGCGACGTCGTCGACCTCTCCCCCGGCCATCCCGCATGACGCCGGGATCGCGCTCGGGCAGGACTATCCTGGAGCTTGTCAAGGACCAACGGCAGCCTGCGCCCTCAGCTGCTGGAGGCGGCCATGAAAGGCGAACACCCCGGCCGTCGCGGGCACCCGCCCCCGGAACCCGGCCTCCCGAGCCCCGGCCCGCACAACCGACCGCAGGCCGGCGCGTCCGCGCCGCACACACACCGGGCCCATCGCCTGCGCCATCTGCTCACCTACCTCTACACGCCGCTCTTCCTGGCCCTCGCCGTGCTCTTCGGGGTGTGGGCGACGCGTTCCCTCAGCGGCGAGCCTCCCAGCCCCTGGGCCTTGGCGGGCCTCGCGCTCCTCTTCGCGATCCTGGCTCTGCTGGCCCTGGCCGTCCTCACGGCCCTGCACCTCCGCCACCGGGACCACGACGGCCCACAGCACTGAACCAGGAAGGGAAGACATGGCCGGCCAGAAGACCGTGATGCGGGAACTGCTCAGGACGTCGGGACAGACGTACGCGGCGGAGGCGGGCATCAAGCCTGCCGACACCCCGCAGCCGCTGTATCGCACGCTCGTCCTGTCGTGCCTGCTCAGCGCCCGGATCCGGGCGTCCGTCGCGGTGGCGAGCACCCGCGCGCTGTACGAGGCGGGGATGCGCGGTCCGCGCCAGATGGCCGACGCCACCTGGCAGCAGCGGGTCGACGCCCTGGGTCGCGGCGGCTACCGGCGCTATGACGAACGGACCGCCACCCAGCTCGGCGACGGCGCCCGTCTCGTGCTCGACGCCTGGGGCGGGGACCTGCGCCGGATACGGGAAAGGGCCGATGGTGACGCGGCGGCCCTGAAACGGCAGCTTCGTGAGGTGCCGGGTCTCGGGCCCACCGGCGCGGACATCTTCCTGCGCGAGGTGCAGGACGTGTGGACCGAGTACGCGCCCCGCTTCGACGCCAAGGTGCTGCAGGGGGCCGAGCGCCTCGGGCTGCCCCGGGACACGTCCGCGCTGTTGCGGCTCGCGGGCGACGAGAAGCCGGGCGTGACCGCCGCGGCGCTCGTGCGGGCGGCCCTGGACCGGAAGCTCGCGCAGGCCACCCGCGACTCCTCCTGACGCGGCGCGTCACCCCGGCCCCGGAAGCCTCCTGAGGCTGTTCAGTCCTGACAGAGGCAGAAGGGGTGGCCCGCCGGGTCGGCGTAGACCCGCCAGCCCCGCTCGCCGCCCTGGTCGTCGAGGTCGAGCGGTGTCGCCCCCACCGCGAGCACCTCGTCGTGCGCCTTCTCCATGTCGGTGACGGTGAAGTCGAGGTGCAGCTGCTGCGAATCCGACTCCGCCTGCGGCCACTTGGGCGGGCGGTGGTCGGGTGCGCGCTGGAAGGAGATCCGGGCGCCGCCCGTGGCGTACAGGTCGTACCAGTCCTCGTCGTACTGCCGGATCTCACCGCCGAGCACCGCTTGGTAGAAGCGGGCCAACGGCTCGGGCTCGGGACAGTCCAGCGCAACCAGGGTGTAGGTCGCGATCGCCATGGACGGATCGCCTCCCGCGTCTCGATGTGCAGAGGGGGATCGGGTTCCCCGCCGTTTCACCGTAAACCCGCCGCTTGCCCGGTGCCTCTCACGGCGGCACGCGGCGCACCCAGGGAGCCCCCGTCGGCCCGCCGACGGGGGCTCCCGCGCTCAGCGGCTGTGGTCCTGCGCCTCCCGCTGCCGCGCGACCGCACGCCGGACCGCCGCGTCGATGGCGGGAAGCGACGCTTCCAGGTCGCTGAAGACGACGTACTCGACCGTCGCGACCGCGTGCAGCCCGCGGACGAGGAACGCGTACTCCCGGCCCTCCTCCAGGAGCAGCACGATCGGTTTCTCGAAGGCGCTGGCCCAGCCCATCTCTATGTGCGTGCCGGGAGAGGCGGGGAGCCCGGGGAAGGCCACGAACACGTCGGCCTTGCGGATCTCCTCCTGGTCGAGCGGGGTGCACTGGTCGGGGGACATCAGCTCCGCGCCCCACGCCTCACGGCGGTGCGCGTTGTGGACGGTGAACCCGTGCCCCTCGAAATGCTCGATCAGGGAGGCGAAGGGCGCCCGCGTCCCCGACGGCATCTCACCGGTGCCGGGGTCTAGCAGCTGGAGGAAGGGCCCCGCGAGGAACAGGGTGTTGACGCCGAGCTCACCGGCAAGCTCACGGGCGGGTGTCATCGTCATGCGGAGACCTCCTGGTCGGCGGCGATACGGGGCCATCGGGACAGCATCATGCGGCGGTACAGGGGCGGGAGTTCGTCGAGCAGCGCACGGTCCGTCCCCGCCCCGAAGGTCAGTTGACGGTGCAGCTCGAAGAGGCCGGCCACGTCCTGCCAGTAGCGGGGCAGGTCGAGGGCGCGCAGCGCGGCGGGGCCGAGCCGCAGCCGGTCGGTGCGCAGTTGTGCCTCGATCCGCAGCACGTCGCGCACGTGCGGCCAGTTGTCCCCGGCGGGCATCGTGGGGAACGGCTCCGGGTCCAGGTGGTCCGCGCCCTCCCGCAGGACGCGTTCCACGAGCGGGGCGTCACTGTCGTACACGTGCAGGGAGCCCACCTGGTGGACATAGCTCCCGACCTCGGCACCCAGCTGCCCGGCGAGCATCTCCAGGAGGAAGGTGAAGGAGAAGACGTCGCTCACCATGCCGCGGTAGGCGTCGTTGGCACGCATGTAGCCGACGGCGTGCAGCTTCCCCTCGCGGAGCATGAACTGCAGGGCGAGGGTGCACGCGACGTCGATGTTGCCCGGTTCGCGCAGCTCGCCCGGGTGGAAGATCTGCACGACGGCGCGTTTGCTGTCGGGGTCTTCCGCCAGTACGTCGATGACGCTGCGCCACTGGTCGAGGCCTGTCCCCCGGTAGTCGAATATCCGTGGCCCATAGGCGGTGCCGGTCAGTGTGGCGCCGTCGGACGAGTACTTGCGGATGCTCGGCGCGTAGTGGGCGACGAGCTCCAGGTCGGCCGAACCCGACAGGTACCAGAGGGCCTCGGCGAAGTTGAAGACCAGGTTGGACCGGCGCGCCGGCAGCCCGACATGCCGCTGGACGGGGCGGCGGACCAGGAATCCGGCGCCCAGTCGCTCACGGCTGGGAAAGCCGCGCGGGGCGTTGCGGAAGGGCGCGCCGAGGTAGGTGCTCCGCAACTCGCTCAGGTAGGCGTCCTCGACGGTTTCATAGGTGCTGTGCACGTGACCCCCCGTCAGTCCTTGTAGAAGCACTGGATGTACGCGTCACCCGAGGTGCCGTAGGTGTATTCGGTGGTGTCGTACGCGGTGTACGGGTGGCGCTCCACGCGGATGGTGCGGAAGTGCTTGACGTACTGCCACCGCAGCTCGGGCTTGGTGCTGAAGAAGGGGATGAAGACCCCGCCCGGGCGCAGCGCGCGGACGACCTCCGGCATGGCCTTGAGCCACAGCTCCTCGTTCTTCCACACCTCCATGTCGAGCGCGGGGTCGAAGAACATGCCGTCGATGCTCTCCGTCTCCAGCTCGAAGACCCGCTGGAAGAAGTCGCCCCGCTCGATGGCGAGCGTGCCGGGGAGTTCGGGGTGCTGCTCGCGGAAGAGGTCCTCGACCTCTCCGAAGAGTTCGAGGACGGTGTGGCTGCGGGTGGCGGGGTTCTCGGCGATGCGCAGGGCCGAGAGCCCGAGGCCGAGGCCCACCTCGTAGAAGTCCTTGCCGTGGCGGCAGAGCATGTCGGCGCTGGCCCACATCAGGTCGCGTTCCCAGGCCTGCATGGCCTGTTCGCCGCCGATGCTCAGGGTCACTTCGCCGTCCTGCTCGATGAGCTCGATCTCGGGTGCGGGGGTCTTCTTCATGACAACCGTCCTTCGTCGTGTTGGTGCCGTGGTGGTGGGGGCGCGTTTTCAGTCATGGCCCGGGACGACTCCGAAGTGCCGCCGGGCGGTCGAGACAGCGAGGTCCTGCACGGCGAAAACCGTGAAGTAGTAGGCCTGCGGGGCGGTGTCGGGTGCGAACCGCACCTTGAACACGACGTCCCTGGCACGGTCGTCGGAGCCCCGCACCTTGATCCGTTCCGGTTCCACGGTGGTGTCGTCGCGCAGATAGCTCGGCAGGAACAGGCCGAGCCGTACGGGACCGGGGCGCGCGGCGGTCAGCGAGGCGCGCACTTCGAGCACACCGCCCTGTTCCACCTCGTCGGCCGCGTAGGCGAGCAGTTGGGGCGCGTCGGGGACGCGGAAGGTGACGTCTCCGCAGCGCATGCACACCACGCAGAGGGTGTCGAGGATGTGCGGGAGCAGGCCTCGGCGGGCGAACTCCTGGGCGGGGCGGCCGCAGTGGCAGAGCACCTCGTGGACATCGGGGTCCAGTGAGCTGCGGTCGCCGAAGTGGGCGGGGTAGTTCATGATCTCGTTCTCGGGGTTCTCCGAGACCTGTCCGGCGATCACATGGTCGAGGGACTGCAGGTCCGCCGAGAGGGAGGAGCGGATCTCCTCGGGCGACTGGTCCGCGAGGTGGGTGGGCCGGGCCACCAGGAGGTCCACCTTCCGGGCGAGCTTGGCCAGGCGCGGGCGCAGTCCGTGGTTGTGCGGCAGCAGATCCGAGGTGAGCAGCGCCGAGAGCCGGCGGCCGACCGTGAGGACCAGCGGGTCGGGCGCGTGGTCGGAGGGCGGCGGCGGAGCCGGGGTGTCCTCCGGCTGCCCCGGCAGCCCGAAGCGCATGAACGCGGGGTACGGGTGCGAGCCCGCCAGGCTGGCGTTGAGGGTGTCCACGGAGTCCGCGCCGGTGGCGGCGGCGAGCATCCAGGCGACGTTCTCGGGCCGGTCGGAGTCGTGCACGGAGACGGCGGACACGATCGTGCGGGCGGGGCTGTCGAGGGCGTTGAGCAGGAGTTGGTACTTGGGGTCGTAGAGCGCGAGGTCGGCGAGCGGGCCGCTGTTGCAGGCGCTGAGGACCAGTTCCGCCGCCTCGACCTTGTTGAGCGGCACGAGCTTGTCCTCGGGTTTGTAGCAGGGCAGTCCGTAGGCGCAGCGGGGGGCCAGGACACCGGGCTCGGCGGGCGCGGTCTCGTTCAGGCCGCAGATGGTGAACTCGCCGAGGTTGATGCTGTCGTCCTTGCCGTGGCCCTGGAAGACGACGCGACGCCACCGGGTGCCGAGGATCTCGGCCTGGATGTCGTGCCGTTCGAAGTCCCGGTCGTCGAAGACCTCGACCCCGGGGAGCCGTGGCGGCCGGTCGGTGTCCGTGAACAGGCCGAGCGCTTCGAGGTCCGCGGGAATCCGGGCGTACTGCTTGGCGATGTTCCACGCCACCGACGCCCCGTCCCGGCCGCTCAGCAGGGACAGGCCCCGCCGGGCGTCGCGGTAGGTGGCGAGGAGCAGCGGGCGCACCGGATCGAGGTTGAGCCGGGCGTAGGTGCCCACAAGGAGGAGCGTGCCCGGGGGCCGGTCGTGGAAGTCGGCGAGGTCGTCCTCGGTGAGCCACTCGCGGGCTAGCGGGCGGGCAAGATCCACGACGGCGTCGGCCAGTTCGGCCGGGCCGAGGACGACGCCGAAGTCCAGGGGGGCCGGGCGACGCACACCGGAGTAGAGGCGCGAGGCCAGTGCCACGCTGTGGACCAGGTCGGCCCGGTCGTCGACCGGGACGGGGATCGGCGTCCGCTCGGGTGCGTCGAGGAACTCCCGTACGGCCGTGGCGAGATCGGCGTACTTCACCGGACCGAACAGCGCACTGTCGGGCTCTGGTCGCGACGGCTCGTGGCTCTGTCGGGAGACGGCGGATTTCATGAACTGTTACCTCGTGTTCTGACGCTGACCTGAGTCTTCTGACGCCGGTCCGGCGGGGAGCGACGTGGGGGGCGGATGGCTCGGGAGCGGGTCACGGGAGGCGCCCGGGCCGCTGACCGCCCGGTCACCGCTCCCCCGCCTCGGCTTCGGTGGGTACGCGGACCGCTGCCGTGCGCCCCATCAGGTCCCGGCAGGCGAAGGCGACCAGGGCGGCGACGAGTGATGTGCCGAAGGCCGCGGCGAAGACGCCCCGCGGGCCCGCCGGTTCCATCAGGAGCCCGCCCGCCTGCTGGCCGAGTGCGTCCCCCACCACCGTGGCCAGGGACGCCCAGGTGAACGCCTCGGTGAGTGAGCCGCTGTCCGCAAGGAGGCTGACCAAGGACATCTCGCCGGCGGAGACGAGCGCGATGGGCACGCTGCCGACCGCGAGCGCGAGCGCGAGGGTGAGCTGGGAGGTCGCGAGCAGCGGAAGCCCGGTACCGACGGCGAAGGCGAGCACCAGGCGCGGGAAGCGCACGTGCACGGCCACCTCGGACTGGGAGCGCCCCAGCCACAGGGCCCCCAGGGCGCTGCCGATGCCCCAGCAGGCGTACACCAGGCCGGTGTTGCCCCGCGAACCGTGGTCGTCGACGAAGGCGGGGATGGCCAGCGTCATCAGCCCGACGGGCACCGCGCTGAGTGCCATGACGGCGGTCAGCGCGAGCATCGGCGAGGAGCGCAGCGGGCCGAGGAGACCGCCACGGCCGGTCCGGTCCGCCGCGTCCTTGCCCGGCGTCGTCGTCTTCCCGTCGGCTTCCGCGGGTACGCGGGTGAAGGCGAGGCCGATCGCTCCGACGCCGCCGATCACCGAGACGGTGGTCAGGGCGGCCCCGGCGGATCCCGTCAGCATCAGGGCAGCGAGCATCAACGGCGCCCCGATCACCAGGACTTCGGTGAGCAGCGCCTCCCACAGGTAGGCGGTCTCCCGCTCGTCGTCCCGCAGCGGCAGGCGGGCCCACAGCGAGCGCATGCAGGCGTTCGCCGGGGGAAGCGCGATACCGGCGAGCACCGCAAGTACCGGCTGTGTCCAGCCGCCCGGCTCGGTCGCCCACACCAGCGCGGCGAGCGCCGCCGGGTAGCTGACGCCGGTCAGCAGCAGGACGGTCCTGCGGCCCCGCCGGTCGACCCGGCGGGCGATGAGCGGGCTGCCCAGCGCCATGCCGACGGTGTAGAGCGCCGAGACCAGACCGGCCTGGGCGTAGCTGCCGCCCTGTTCGCGCACGAGGAGCACCATGGCGAGGGACATGAGGTAGACGGGCAGCCTGGAGACCACGCTCCACCAGGCGGGTCCCGCGATCTGACGGCGGGTGAGCAGGGCGGCGAGACGGCGGGCAAGGCCGTTCGGCTTCGATTCCATGGTTCCTGTTCCGTGGGTGGACCTGTGCGGACCGGTGAGGGGACGGCTCAGCGCTGAAGCGTCCTGGCCGCCGGCGCCTGGGTGCTCACTTCGATCGTGAAGGCGTCGAGTACGCCGCGCATGCGCCGTTCCACCTCGGTGATCGTCCCTCCGGTCACGTGGACGTATCCGGATGCGTTGTGCGAGGCGCGGCGTGCTTCCACTAGGTCCCCTTCGCGGTATCTGAGGACGCTCTTGACCACGCCGGGCAGGCGCAGCAGTTCGTCCTCGGCGGTGATGCGGTGCACGGTTCCCGAGCCCGGCAGCGGCAGCAGCAGGTCGCCCGCGCAGCGGCGTGCGGAGTAGTCGAGGAGGGGGCGGCGGCCGAGGTGGACGTCGAGCGTGGCGCCGAACACGTCGAAGCCGTAGGCGTATCCGTGATTGGCGGTGATCTCGCAGCCCGCGAGCCGGACCCCGATCTCCCCCGCGTACACCTCGTCACCGACGACGAAGAACTCCATGTGCGCGTACCCGTGGTCGATCCCCATGCCGGTGACGATCCGCTGGAGCATGCCGCGCAGGTCGAACGGCGGGCCCTCGTCGGTGGCGACACTGATGTTGGCGTTCATCGCGCCGTCGACGATGTCCAGCGGACGGCACGGCATCGCGCTCGGCCACGCGTCGAGCACCTCGCCCGCGTGGATGAGCGCGCACACCTCCCACTCGGTGCCGCCGAGATGTTCCTCGACGAGCCAGGACCGGCCTTCCAGGGCCACATCGGGCAGCCGGCCGGGGCCGGTGAGCCGGAAGGTGTCGACGCAGGCGAAGGAGTCGACGGGCTTCAGGACGACGGGCCAGCCGCACCGCGCGGCGAACTCCGCGATCTCCTCCGCCGTGGAGACGCGCGCGTAGCGGGCGGTGAGCAGGCCCAGCTCACGGAACTTGTCCTTCATCGCCGCCTTGTCACGCACCCAGCTCACCTGGCGCTCCGTCATGTGCGGCAGGCCGGCCAGGGCGGCGAACCGCTGGGCGATGTCCTGGCGCGGTTCGGAGGGGTTGCAGAACCGGGTGGGCGGGGCGGGGAGTTCCGCGGCCCAGGCACGGTAGCGGGCCGCCTCGTCCGCCAGTGGAAGCCGCTCGTTCACCCAGAAAGCGGGCACGTGCGCGGTCTGCCGTACGTACGCCTCCGAGAGGTCCCGGCGTGCCGAGGCGAATCGCAGCAGGGCAAGGCGGCCGGGCAGGGCGTCCACGGCGTACCGGGTGAAGGTGGAGGCGCGGTCGTCCGCCATCAGGAGCACCGGCGCGTTCACACGCTCTCCAGCGCCTGGCGGACCGCCTTGACCGCGAGGATCTGCTCGGCCTCGGAGAGCTCCGGTGAGAGCGGCACGCACAGGGTGCGGTCGAGGAGGTCCCTGGTGCGGGCGAATCCGTCGCGGCTGAGGGCGAGCGTCTTGTCGGGGGCGAGGTTCCAGGGGAAGCCGTCGGCGTAGAGCGAACGCCGTCCGGCCACCACGGGGTGGTCGGGCAGCATGTACTTGTTGAGGGTCCAGTTGGCGATGCCCCGCCCGGTGAGTGCGGACACGGCGGCATCGCGTAACTCCCGGCTCTCGCAACGGAACCGGAGGCTGATCTTCACGTCGCCCGCCGCTCTGGGCAGGATGTCGAGTCCGGTGCGGTCGGGCAGTTCCTCCATGGCGATGGCGTGGTGGCGCTCCAGGCCCGAGAGCACCTCGTCGAGGTGGCGGAACTGCTGGTACTGGATGGCCGCGACCTCCTCGCTGGTGACCAGGTTCTCGCCGTAGTAGGCGTCCTCGTTCCAGGTGGGGTAGCGGCCGGGCACCCGCGCGGAGCCGTGGTCGTGATAGCAGCGCATCGTCTCCCAGGCCGCCGGGTCGTTGGTGACGAGCAGGCCGCCCTCGCCCGAGGTCAGCACCTTGTTGTGGTGGAAGCTGAAGGTGCCCGCGTAGCCACGGGTTCCGGTGTGCCGCCCGTCGGGGAACGTGGCGCCGAGCGCCTGGGCGCTGTCCTCGATGACGTACGGGACGCCGTCGAGCAGCGGCGCGACCGTGCCCTCCATGTGGGCGACGACGGCCCGTTGGGCGCCCCCGGGAATCAGCGAGGTGTCCATGGAGAGCGACTCGTCCACGTCCACGAGGACCGGGATGAGGCCGCTGGAGAGGACGGCGCCCGCCACGGCGACGAACGTGACCGCAGGTATGTGCACGACGTCTCCGACGCGCGGGCGGGTGGAGACCAGGGCGAGCCGCAGCGCCTCGGTGCAGTTGTGCACCGCGAGCACATGGCCGGCGCCGAGCCGCTCCCCGACCCGCCGTTCGAGGCGCGAGGCGACGCTCTCGGTCTCCGTCTGGTAGCGGAAGAGGACCCCGTGCTCGATCGCGGCACGCAGCTCGTGCATGTCGGGCCAGTCGAGGTAGTTGGCGCCGTAGGGAAGGAAACGCAACCCGAGCCGTTTGTCGAGGGTCATGTCGCGTCAGCCTCCGTGATGGGGTGCACCGAGGCGTCGACGACCATCTCCTGGCCTCGGTAGTTGCGGAGCAGCAGGCCTTCGGGAACGCGGGAGAAGTACGGCTGGGCGATGGGGATCTTGCCGATTTTCGTCGTCAGTACGTACTGCGGTACGCCGAAGCCGGTGATGTGCCCCTGCAGGCCCTCCATGATTTCCCAGCCCTTCTCGATGGAGGTCATGAAGTGGGACACGCCGGTGACGTTGTCGCAGTGGTAGAGGTAGTACGGCCTGACCCTGATGCGCAGGAGCTCGGTCATCAGGGTGCGCATGGTCTCGACGTCGTCGTTGACGCCGCGAAGGAGAACGGTCTGGTTCCCCACCGGGATGCCGTGGCGCAGCAGCCGGTCGACCGCGGCGGCGGACTCGGGGGTGATCTCCTTCGGATGGTTGAAGTGGGTGTTCAGCCAGACCGGGTGGTAGCGCGCGAGCATCTCGCAGAGCTCGTCCGTGACGCGCTGGGGCAGCAGGACGGGGAACCGGCTGCCGATGCGGATGATCTCCACGCTGGGGATGGCCCGCAGGCCGGAGATGATCTCCTCCAGCTTGCCGTCGCGGTAGGAGAGCGGGTCGCCGCCGGTGAGCAACACGTCCCGGATCTCGGGGTGTTCGGCGATGTAGCGCAGGTCCTCCTCGAAGGACTCGCCCTCGTTGTCGCGGAAGTAGCTGCCGTCGACGTCGGTGGTGTGGAACTTGCGCGTGCAGTGCCGGCAGTAGACCGGGCAGGCCTCGGTGATCAGCATGATCACGCGGTCCGGGTACTTGTGCACCACCCGGTTGGTCTTGCGGTAGAACATGTCGCCCACGGGGTCGACCTCGGCGCCGCTGAACTCCGCGAGTTCGCCGAGCGCGGGGACGGCCTGCTGCCGGATCGGGCAGGTGGGGTCGTCCGGGTCCATCAGGGACGCGTAGTACGGAGTGACGCTCCAGCGGTACTTGCCCGCTGATTTGTCGATGGCCTGTTCCTCGTCGGCGGTGAGGTTGATCCACTGCCGTGCCTTGTCGACGTTGGTGACACGCTTGCGCATGTGCCAGCGCCAGTCGTTCCACTCCGTCTCGGTGATCCCGGGGATTCCCGGCCGGTCCGGTACGGGGTGGCGGTCCGCGTCTGTGGCTCCAGGAGTGCGGGGCATGGTGTCTCCAGGTTCGGCGGGTGAGTGACCTGTCACAGGGGTGCGAGGGAGAGCTGGCGCAGGGTGCGGGCGACGCGCTGTGCGCCCCGCAGGTCGTCCCGGGCGCCGTCGAGCGCGGACCACGGGTCCGGTGCGCCCGGCTCCCCGAGTGCCCAGAGGGCGGGATCGCCCGGGTCGGCGACCACGGGGACGGGGACCGCGAGGGCGACCCGGTCGGCCAGGTCGCGCTGCCCGTCGCCGAGCGGCGGCAAAAAGGCGAGCGGGGCACGCCGGGCCTGCGCGAGCGCCACCGCGCCCAGGGTGGGGGCGGCCAGGAGCAGTTCGGCGTCGGCGTGCAGGGCGTCGACATCGGTGTCGGCGGCGCGACGGACCCGTACGCCGTCGAGCCCTCCGAGCGTGTCACGCACGCTCTCGACGCGCGTGTCGCAGACCACCTCGCACCGCTGGGTGCGGCGCACCGCCTCGGCGGCGAGCTGCCGCAGCGGTCCGGAGGTGAACGCGTCCGCCTCCCCGGCGGGCACGCCCCACAGCGAGAGCAGCAGCAGGGTGCCGCGGCGCTGCCGCCCACGAGCCGTCCGCGCGGGGGCGAGCGCCCCGGTGGCGCGCGCGCCACCCGGAGTCGCGGGCCACGGCCCCGGGAGCCATCCCGGCCGGTGCACTCGGAGCAGGGCTTCGGTCGGACCGTCTTCCCTGTCCACGGCGTACCGGTGTCCTGAACGCAACCGCACCACCGGTACGCCGAGTGCGAGCAGACGACGGGTGGCGGCATCGTCGTCGCAGACCAGGGCCACGTCCGGTGGCGGCCCGTCGCCTCCGGGCCCGCCGTCGCCCGCGGTGGGCTCCAGGTCCGTCAGGTGGGCGGCGATCCGGCGCCCGGCGAGCAGCGAGTCGAGTTCCTCGTCCCGTGTCACGAGCAGCACCCGGCGCGGGGCGGGCCCTGACGGCAGCGGTGCGGGCCCGCCGGGGCTCAGTACTGCCACGGTGCCGCCGCCCCGAGCCGTGCGACGTCGTCGCTGTAGCCGGCGGCCGTGGTGGAGCAGCCGCCGCACATGTCGGGTCCCCGCTCGCGGAAGAAGTCCGCGTGGCTGCGGAAGACCGGGGTGTCCAGGTGGATGGCGCCGCCTTCGCGCAGCGGGGCACCGCCCAGGTCTTCGCCCTCCCGGTGCGGGAGGCAGCTGCAGGCGTACATGCGCCCGTACTTGCCGTCGATGTAGATCACGTCGTCCACGACATGGCACAGCGGCTCGGAGGCGCGCGGGGTCAGTGACTCCGCGAAGTAGCGCTCCTGCTCCTCGCGGGTGTCCCCGTAGAAGCGCTTGCCGAGGGGCACGAGGAGGGAGGCGGGGTCGGCGTCGTAGATCGGGTCGCAGATCGCGCGCACGTGATCGGGGTCGGGATAGGTGATGGAGCGCTCCAGCTTGAGGGCGGAGAGTTCCCACTGCTTGACGCCTGCCTCGGTGAGGACCTTCTGCAGCTGCGGCATCTCGGTGTAGTTGTGCGGCCCGACCACGGTGTTGACCCGGGGCAGGACGCCGAGGGCCGCGGCGTCGCGCAGTCCCTGCAGGCCGTTGTCGAACATGCCGGGGGAACGCCGGTAGACGTCGTGCGTCGCGGCGGACGCACCGTCGAGACTGACGATCACCTGGGCGAGGCCCGCCTCGGCGAGGCGAGGTGCCTTCTTCGGCAGCATCATGCCGTTGGTGATCATGGACATCTTCATGCCGGCGTCCGTCCCCGCCCGCACGAGTTCGACGACGTCCCGGTGCATGAGCGGTTCGCCGCCGGTGAACCGCACATACGCGACCCCGGCCGCGCGGGCCTTGGGCAGCAGATCGGCGAAGTCCTCCGGCGAGAAGCGGAACGTGTCACGGGAGAGCGCGAACTCGCACATGAAGCAGTCCGCGTTGCAGGCTTCCAGGATCCTGATGAAGAGGTAGCGCTGACGCTCAGTCATGTACGTCGATGCCTTCCTGGACGGTACGCGGAGCCGAAGGACCGGCGGGGCCGGACAGCGGCTCCCTGTCGAGTACGCCGAACAGGGCGTCGGCCACCTGGGCGGCGCCCCCGATGCCGACGTGAGCGGCGAGTCCTCCCCACACGGCGCCCTCCGACGCGCGCCGCAGGGCCTCGAGTACGCCGTCGCGCACGGCGGTCACGCTGCCCGGGGCTTCACGCGCCCCTGCAGCGGCGGTGATCCCCCCGTAGATGACGCGGAGTGCCGCCTCCTCGCCCTGCGACCGATGGGCCAGGGCCTCGCTCTCGGCGAAGACCGACGACGGCCAGACGACTCTGACGTCGGCGAGCACGGCCCGGCTGTGGAAGCGGCCGTTGAAGATCTGGCTGAGGTTCTGCGGGGGCAGGCAGACCGTGGGCACCGAGAGACTGCCGGCCTCCAGCAGGGTGGTCAGGCCCGGCGAGGTGAGCAGCAGGTCGCACGCCGCGAGCCGGTGGAGGAACTCGCCGTGGGAGAGCGGGCCCGCCGTGACCCGCAGGTCCGCGCCGCTCGCCGTGCGGAGCCGCTCGGCGAGACCGGCGGGCAGATTGCCCGCCACATGCGCCTCGCGGACCCCGTACGTCGCGAGGGCTTCGAGCACCGCGGGCACGACGATCTCCGGATAGCGCGTCCAGTCGGCGAGGCCGGGGGCGCGCAGGCCGCCCAGGTTCACCAGGGCGCGCCGGAAGGGTTGCGGGCGGCTCCGCCGGGGCGCCGGGGGGTCGGGGGGAGCGCCGATCACGGCCTCGACCCAGCGCAGTTCGCGTACGGAGGCCAGCACGCCGAGACACTCCTGCGGCAACTCGACGCACTGCTGCGCGCAGTAGACGGAGACTTTCAGCGGAAGGTCGGCGAGGTCGCCCTCGGTCCACAGGAACGGCAGGCTGTCCACGAACACGGTCGGTACACCCGCCGCCTCCAGGGCCATGGCCGCGGGCCCGTCGAGCACGACGACGGCGCCGTCGATCCGCTCCGCCGCCACGACCTTCGCCACGGCATCGGCGCTCTCCCCCGCGGGGCCTCCGACCGGCAGGTCGTACCAGCGGTCGATCGCGTGCCGGGCCAGCAGCGGCCGTCCGAGGCCGGAGGCGAGGCCGACGAACCTCAGCGGACGAGCGGACCGTTCGCGCAGCGCGGCGAGGACGGCGCTCAGCTTGCCCGAGCTGCCCCAGCCGAACTCGGCGCCCGCGACGGCGACGGTGGCCGGTTCGGCGCCGGTGGTCGTGGTGGGTGCGCCGGGGGCGGGGCTGGGTTTCTCCCGGACGTCCGGCGGGTCCGGAGGGCGTACACCATGCATCGTTCTGACCAACTCCCTTGCTGGGGCCGGAGTGTGGCCCCTTCGGGTGAGTGCGGGGAGGGAATGTCACATCGGGATGTCGGGTGCATTCGGGCCGCGCCGCGGCGGTTGTCCACGGGGGCCCAGGCGCAGAGGGAGCCCCTCCGCTTCCCACACGATCACCCCTGTCCCCAGGCGACGCAAAGGCCCCCCTGTCACCTTCCGGCCATCAACAAGTAGTTGCGAGCCGATTGCAATAAGACGCGCACGCGGCACGCCCGGACTCACTCGAATGACACGCTCCAAGCACCGGCACCCCAAGGGCGCCCGGAGTACGCACGTGACCGTGGAGGCACTCGACACCGGCTCCAACAAGCCGTTTTGGCCACCGAGGACGGCCAGGAGGGCACCCCGGAACAACGGCCGAAAGAGGCCACTGGCACATGCCGCGCGATGCGCGCCCCGGGGCTCTCCGCCACACGGCTGACGGGCACCTTTGTCCGAGCTTCGCGCATCTTTACGCCACTGCCTTGATACTGACCTCGGGACCTCGGGTCCCAGCGACACCCAGCCTTGCCGATGTCACCAGGAGGTACCCGTGAAGATGCTGATCAACGTCGCGGAGACAGTCGTAGCGGACGCGCTGCGAGGCATGGCGGCCGCGCATCCCGACCTGACGATCGACGTGGAGAACCGCGTGATCGTGCGCAGGGACGCTCCCGTCGACGGGAAGGTGGCCCTCGTCTCCGGCGGTGGTTCCGGGCATGAGCCGCTGCACGGCGGTTTCGTGGGGCCGGGGATGCTCTCCGCCGCGTGCCCCGGTGAGGTGTTCACCTCGCCCGTGCCGGATCAGATGGTGCGGGCGGCGGCCGCCGTGGACAGCGGGGCGGGGGTCCTGTTCGTCGTGAAGAACTACACGGGGGACGTCCTCAACTTCGACATGGCCGCGGAGCTCGCCGAGGACGAAGGCATTCAGGTCGCCAAGGTGCTCGTCAACGACGATGTGGCCGTCACCGACAGCCTGTACACGGCGGGCCGTCGCGGCACCGGCGCGACGCTCTACGTCGAGAAGATCGCGGGAGCCGCGGCCGACGAGGGCATGCCGCTGGAGCGGGTCGAGTCGATCGCCCGGCAGGTGAACGAGAACGCGCGGAGCTTCGGGGTCGCCCTGAGCGCCTGCTCCACGCCCGCCAAGGGCAGCCCGACCTTCGATCTGCCTGCGGGGGAGCTGGAGTTGGGCGTTGGCATCCATGGCGAGCCCGGACGTGAGCGGCGCCCGATGATGACGTCGAGCGAAATCGCGGAGTACGCCGTGAACGTGGTGCTCGACGACCTGAACCCCCGTAATCCGGTGCTCGTGCTCGTCAACGGCATGGGGGCCACCCCCCTTCTCGAGCTGTACGGGTTCAACGCCGAGGTCCAGCGCGTCCTCGCCGAGCGCGGGGTCGTCGTGGCGCACACGCTGGTCGGCAACTACGTGACCTCGCTGGACATGGCCGGGGCCTCCGTCACGCTGTGCCAGGTCGACGAGGAGCTGCTGCGGCTCTGGAACGCCCCGGTGCGTACGGCGGGACTTCGCTGGGGCATCTGATCCCTACCGGTCTCCCGCCCTCACCAGGTACCACTCACGCCACTCGTACCGCTGATACCGCTCGAATCGCTTTGCCCAACTGTTCTACCGCGCAAGGAGTTTCCGTGCTCGATGCCGCATTCTTCCGTCACTGGCTGACCTCGGCCGCCGCACTCGTCGACCGGGAGGCGCAGCGGCTCACCGAGCTGGACTCGCCGATCGGCGACGCCGACCACGGCAGCAATCTGCAGCGCGGGTTCACCGCCGTGGTGGCCACCCTGGAGAAGGAGGCGCCGGCCACACCGGGGGCCGTGCTCACCCTGGCGGGTCGGCAGCTGATCTCGACCGTGGGGGGCGCCTCCGGGCCGCTCTACGGCACGCTGCTCCGGCGCACCGGCAAGAGTCTCGGTGACGCCGCCGAGGTCAGCGAGCAGGAGTTCGCCGACGCGCTGCGCACCGGCGTCGACGCCGTCAGCGCGCTCGGTGGGGCGGCGCCCGGCGACAAGACCATGCTGGACGCCCTCGTCCCGGCGGTCGACGCGCTCGGGGAGTCGTTCGCGGCGGCGCGCACCGCCGCGAACGAGGGCGCCCTGGCCACGACACCGCTGCAGGCACGCAAGGGGCGGGCCAGCTATCTGGGCGAGCGCAGCATCGGGCACCAGGACCCCGGGGCGACCTCGTCGGCGCTTCTCTTCGACGCGCTCGCGCAGACCGAGGAGGCCGGCCGTGCGTGACGACAAGCTGGTCGGCATCGTCCTCGTCTCCCACAGCGGCCCCGTCGCCGAAGCCGTCGCCGCCCTTGCCACGGGGCTCGCGGGCGGCGGGTCGACCGCGCCCGTGGCCGCCGCGGGCGGCACCGAGGACGGCGGCCTCGGCACGAGCGCGGAGCTCATCTCCGCGGCGGCCGCGAAGGTGGACGGCGGCGCGGGCGTCGCGATCCTCACCGACCTGGGCAGCGCGGTCCTCACCGTGAAGGCGCTGATCGCCGAGGGTGACGAGCTCCCGGAGGGCGCCCGGCTGGTGGACGCCCCCTTCGTGGAGGGTGCGGTCGCAGCGGTGGTGAGCGCCTCGGCGGGCGCCGACCTCGCGGCGGTGGAGGCCGCGGCGGCGGAGGCGTACTCCTACCGGAAGGTGTGAGGCCGGGCGGTCAGTTCCGGCGGAGGAACTGCCGGGCCAGCGCGTCACCTCGGGTGACCGCGGCCCGGTGGCTCTCGATGGGGGACGCCTTGGGGCCGTCGAAGACGATGTAGGTGACACCCGCGTCGGTGCCGCCGGTCCTGGGGTCGGGGTCGATGCCGAGCGACTTCGCCGTCGCGTAGGACGCCTCGCCGATGAGGTCGGTGGGTCCCGTGTCGCCGACGACGGCGTACAGGACCCGGCCGCGGTGGATCACCGCCGCCACCGAGCCGCCCGTGATGCCGCGCTCGGCGTGGTTCCAGCGACTGCTCGGGCCCGGCACGACGACGTAGGGCAGGTGTTCAGAGCTCAGCTGGCGGCCGCTCGATTCCTGGAACGCGGTGGTGTTCAGGAACAGTGGATCCGTGCGCCGGTTGCAGGCCCTGCTCGGCCGGCCGTCGCAGTCGATGTCCATGTCGGCCTTCCAGAACACCGCGCCCCGCTTGCCGCAGACGGGGATGCTCGGGCGGGCTCCGTCGTCCGTACGGTACTTGCCGCGTGAGACCTGTTCGCAGGTCGCCGCCTCGGCGAGGAGCGCGGCAGCCGACACGGTTCCCTCCTGGGTCGCCCGGACTGCTGAACTCCCGATGTGCCGCGTGGACTTGTTCATAGGCCCGCTCTCCTGAGGATGCGCCGCTGCGGGCAGGGACGCGGGGGCGAGCAGGGTGGCGACGGCGGCGGTGGCGAGCGCCGCGGTTCTGGTGCGCACGAGAAAGGGCCTTCCACGGGGAGGGACTGACAGTCGGTCAGGCAGGGGGTGACCCCCTGGAGCACGTGACCAGACATCCCAATCTGTCCCGGGTCCTACACCTCTGCCGCCGCCGAGGTGCGGACGGCGCACGCCGGACCCCTTGATGTGCACCCGACACCTGTGTCAAATAGGTCCGGACCAATGCCGCCCGAACGGAAGGCACGACCGTGCGACGGACCCCCCACCTGTCCGCCATCCTGGCCGTCACCGCCTGCGCCCTCACCGCCTGCGCATGGGGCGGCGACCAGGACGCGAAGGACGTGCAGCCCCCGGCCGCGCCCCGCGGCGTCACGGTCCAGGCGGGCAGCGCCACCACCGCCCACGTCATGTGGAACCAGGCGACGGACGACACGAAGGTCACCGGCTACGACGTCTACCGGGGCGCCACCCGGGTCGAGCGCGTGCCCGGCGCCAAGCACATGGTGGACGTCGTCGGCCTGAAGCCGTCGACCGCCTACACCTTCACCGTCCGCGCCCGGGACGCCGTGGGGAACATCGGACCGGCGAGCAAGAAGCTGACGGTCACCACCCCCGCCGCGGCCTCCGCCGACCGCGAGCCGCCCTCCCGCCCCGGTTCCCCTCGGGGCACGGTCGAGGGAAGCCGGGCGGTGACGCTGTCCTGGGGCGCCGCGAAGGACGACAAGGGCGTCGCCTCGTACGAGATCTACCAGGGCTCGTCGAAGATCCACAGCGTGGGCGGGAACGAGCGCAGGACGCTGGTCACGGGGCTGCGGCCGGGCACGGCCTACCGCTTCACCGTCAAGGCCCTGGACGCGGCCGACAACGCGTCCCCCGCGAGCCGCGCCGTCCGCCTCACCACCGCGGCGGGCCGGGACGACGGGAGCGGCACGGCACCGACGGACTTCCGCGCGAAGACCCGCCTCGCCGACGGGGCGTACTACATCGACCTGGCGTGGACACCGCCGCGCACCGGAGGCGCGGTGGCGGAGTACCAGATTCATCTCGACGGGAAGAACGCCACCTCGCTGGTGTTCGGCGGTACGGCGCCACGGGACAAGGCAAGGCACAGCTTCTACGTGGGCAGGAAGCCGGGCGACACCCACCACGTGAAGCTCCGGGCCAAGCTCCCCGACGGGACGTGGGGCGGCTACTCCCCCGAACGGACGGTCACCACGGGCCCGCGCCCTTGACGCCGGGTCAGGCGCCGACCGGACCGTCGCCTGTCGGCCGTACGAAGGATTCCGTCACCTGCCCGGTGGCTGTCCGCATGCGGCCTTGCCGGATGGCACGTTGGCTCGTCGCCAGGTAGCACGGGCGCTCCCCTACCTCCGGCGGCGCATGGGATGTACCGCCTCCCGTGCCACCGGAGGGCAGACTCATGCGCACTACTCAGATATTCGTCCGCTGCGGCCTGACCATCGCCGCCGCGGCTGCGCTTCCGCTGGCACTGACCGCTCCGACGGCGTTCGCCGCCGCCGGAGGGATCACGGTCACCGCCAGGGGATCGACGGTCACGGTGACCACCGCGGCGTGCCCCGACGGGGGCAACGCCTCGCTGATGAGCAACGGTCAGGCGAGCTTCGCCCAAGGAAGGCAGATGGAACTGACGGGCGGCAGCGCCTCCTGGCAGAACGTCAGCACCGGCCTGCACACGGTGGCCGTGATCTGCGAGGACGGCACGACGGCCGGTTCCCAGACGGTCACCGTCGGGGCGTCGCCGACCACCGCGTCCACGACGTCGCCCGCGCGCGGCGTCCGGGGCGGTCTCGGTGGCGGCAGCGAGGACTACGGCACGACCACCCTCGTCGCGGGCGGGGCCCTCGTGGTCCTGGCCGCGGGCGGTGGCGGCGCCTGGTACCTGCGTCGCCGCGGTGCGCAGCACCGGCTCTGATCCAGGGCCACGAAGAAGCGGCTGCCGCCGGTCCCGACTCAGGTC